>MEWP01000013.1:0-61316 GCA_001775395.1 candidate division Zixibacteria bacterium RBG_16_53_22
ATGCAGAAGTTTAAAGAGCCCCGATTTAAGGGCAAGAAGGGCGGAATCGTTCTGGTGGCCGGCGATTATGGCAAATTCGAGGGGGCGATTCGGGTGGCACGGGCGTTTTTCGTCTGGGCCGGCATCGAAATCGTGTTCGAGCTAAAGTACCAGTCCAAAAGCCTCGAGGTCGGCGAGGTCAAGAACGATCACCTCGTGCTCGAGGAAGCCGGAAGATGCGGCCGGCAGCTGCAGGCAGCAATCATGACCAAATCCCACTAGCGCGGCGGCTCGGCCCCGCCTCCCCCTGCGGGGGAGCGAAACCCGCCCTCGAAACGCATTCAGCAATGACAAGCCATCTCTCCGGAAACAACCAAGGACCAATTCGGGCGGGTGGGCGGGTTTCCCTGGCCCGAAGGGCCAGCGGGGCCGAGCCGCCGCGCGAGCCGAAACCACAAACGAGGCCACGTCTCCGGCATTTACATATTGACCAATGCTTTAAAATTATCTATAGCCAAAAATCTCAGCGTAGATAATAAGGCCGATCAGTATCAGTCCCATTGAGAGCGCCACCCAGCCGAAAAATCTCATGCCCCGGATAACAATTGGCGGCAGGGGATCGACCAGGCGCTTTTCAAGTTCGCCTGATTCCGCCATTTCCCGGTATTCGCGCGGGCGGTCAACCTTGAATTCCTCCAGCGGCACGCGGCCAGTGAAGATAACCGTGTCCATTGGGAATTTCTCCGGCCTGAAATGGGTATTGAAGAAGTGCACCGTGAAGATGAAACCCACCGCCAGCAGGGCTTCATCGGAATGAATCACGGTGGCGACATTGATAAACCAGCCCGGCAGGATGTGAGTGAAGAGCTCGGGGAACCAGAGAATCAGGCCGGTCGAACCGATTACCATGACTCCCCAGAAAACCGCGAAATAGTCGAATTTCTCCCAGTATGTCCAACGGCCGTACTCGGGTCGCGGACCCATCCCCAGGAACCACTTGAAGGAGCCGAAAAATTCCTTCAGGTCTGTCCAGTTGGGGATCATGGAGTTGCCGCCGAAGAGGAATTGACGCCAGCTTTTATTCTCGCGGCGCTTGCGGCGGTAAAGGTCGAAGACGTGTGTGCCGAAATAGCCAAATGTAATTACGGCGCAGACCCGATGTATATATCCGGTCGATTCGAATCCGCCCAGGACACGCGAGAGCCATTGCGCCCAGCCCAGATAAGAGAATTTCAGGGTCATACCGGTAACTGCCAGGCCAATGAAGCTGATTATGACCAGTATATGCAGCCGTCGGGGCAGACTGTCGAAACGCAAATACTCCTTGCCCTCGTAGTTTTTCGTCTCGCCCTTATGCTTTTTCATCATCTGGAATGAGCGCGGCAGCCACAGCGCGGTGTGGATTCCTGAAACGGTCAAAGTGCCAATCAGGAGAATTGTCATGAACCAAAAAGTATAGAAGAGGACCGGATAACGTTTCCGGTCATGATGCGTGGCATGGGTCAGGTAGCCGGCGAATCTCCGGTGCGAACCCTCGTGACATCGGGCGCAGGTTTCTACGATATTATCGCGGGAGAGGGTCGATTTCGGATCCCAGGTAGGCAAGACATTATGGGCGCCATGACAGTCGTAGCACTTGGCAGCGGCGGTGTATCCGAGTTTCGATACCTTCCCATGATAGGTTTCGAAATAAGTCTCCATGACCTCCTCATGGCAGCGCCCGCATTGATTAATGATAGATAGTTTAAAGCCTTCCTGGTCGGTGCGCGAGATGGTGTGGGATGTGTGGCAGTCATTGCACATCGGCAGCGGCTTTTCCGTTTTCGAGCCGTTGGGGAAATGGATGCTTTTGGCATACTGCTCGTAAATGCCGTTATGGCACGTGGCGCATGTCTGAGCGATATTATCGCGGTTTATACTCGAGGCCGGATTGTCATGCGGCAACTCGTGATGGGCCGTATGGCAGTCGGTGCACATGGCGGTGACCACCAGTCCGCTCTCCAATAGCCCTTTGCCATGGATGCTTTCCACGTAGCTGTTGACGATGTTTTTCTCATCGCCCTTGTAGCGCACGGCAGCCTTGTTACCCTCGCGATGGCACTTGCCGCACAATTCAGGAACATTGGTGGGATATGTCGGCGAGGTTGTGTTACGATGTTCTTTGGCACCGTGCTTGCCATGACAGTCGAGGCAGGTGGGCGCATTTGGATCTCCCCGCTCGGCCAGCGTGCCATGTGTGCTGGTCTGATAGACATTGACCACCTCGGCGTGGCAGATAGAGCAATCGACTTTGGTAACGATGGTGGCGCAGGGGCGTTTCTGCGATGGGCTGGCGCCGGTATGGCATTGGGCGCAGGCTGTATTGCGGTGGATGGAACTCTTGGTTTCCAAAGTATCAATGTAAAGCGAGATTGTCTGGCCGTCCCGGATCGTTGTCAATTCCCCTTTACCGTGGCAGCTCATGCAGTCCTTGTCGGACATGCCCAGCTCATAGAATATCTTGCGGGCTTTGTGAGGGGCATGGCAGTCGACACAAACCGGCACCTTGTTAGGTTCACGCTCCCACAGTTCGCCGCGGATCACTTTCTGGTGCACCTGCTCAATCAGGCCGTGGCACTTCTCGCAGGTCTTGGGCACGTTGTCGCGATGAATCGAGGATTGTGGATCGGTGTGCGGCAAGATGTTGTGCGATGTATGGCAGTCCGTGCACACGGCCGAGACGGTCAGACCTTTTTGGAAAAGTCCCTCGCCATGTATGGAAAACGAATAATGTGCCAGTATGCTATCCTGAGGGATGTCGTAAGTGCGGGTGACCTCGGTGCCCTCCTTGTGGCATCTGCCGCAGACGAAGGGCACGTTGTACCTTGATACATTAGAGCCGGGTGTATCCGCTTTTGTTACATTGTGCGAGCCGTGACAATCCCAGCATCTCGGGGCCAAAATCTCACCTTTGGCAACTGCTTTGCCGTGCAAACTACCATCATATGTCTTGGAGATATCCTCGTGGCAACTGCCACAGTTGACAGTCGCGACTTCTTCGGCGTGCGGAAAATCAGAGCCGGAGAGATCCTCGTGACAACTGACGCATTCGAGATCGGCGTGGATTGAATTGGCCAGCGTCTTCTTCTGGACGAAGACCGAAATTGTCCTGCCCGACTTCTGCCCGGTAAGGCCCGGGTCCTCGTGGCAGGCCAGGCAATCATCGTTGGACTGCGCCAATAAAGGTGAGCACAGAGCCAATAGCGATAAAATGACGATGGCCTGGTATTTCATAATTTGAATGAAAGTTGCGCGAAACAATTCCGCAAGGTCAACGCTATTATTCCTTGGAGCCCACGGGTTTCTCCGCTGGTCCCTCCCGCAGGGCCGGGTCGAGCGGATGCTCGTGGTGATACATCTCCGCCGGCATCTTGCCGGTGTACCATGACGGATTCATGGGATAGACGGAAGGGCTGAACACTGTCGAATACATATGCCAGATCAGGATGGCCAGCGTCGCCAGCCAGGCCTCGTAGTAATGAATGACCAGCATGACATCGAGGAAACCTTTGGGGAACCACTTAACGGCGACATTATCAAACCACAGGAAGAATCCGGTTAACGCCATGACTGCTGTCCCCCAGACCAGGGCCCAATACTCAGCCTTTTCCACGTAGCTGAAACGGGCGAATTTGGGAGGCTCCTTGCGGATCCCTAAATTGTAACCTGCCATCTGGAAGAATTGCGCGAAGTCTGCTCTTGTGGGGAAAATATCCTTCATAAATTGCCGGCCACGGTGGCTCGAGAGCCAGATGAAATGCCAGATCGCCGCCAGCACCAGCACGACCGCGGCCACGCGGTGGATAATTCCGCGCACCGGGAATCCACCCTCGAAACCGAATAGAAACTGGACCCACCAGGCCTCGGAGAACCGCAGTGAGAACCCGGAGATCACCAGCGCGATAAACGATATCATGAGAATAGTGTGTTGCCAGACCTCGCCGATCGTCATGCGTTGGATTTGTTTGCCCTCGCTGACTTTCTTGATTTGTTTGCGGAGATCAAGGAGCCAGTGAATCACCATGGCGCCTATGATTATGACTATGGCAACGACATAAATGTATCTTACTACATTGGCCACGGGTGTCGTGGATACGCCCGGTGTCCCGTGAATAGGAGTGTTGGCGATTGCGGGGGTGATTCCGGGATGGCAATGGCCGCACATCTTCTGCAGGTTGGCCACGTTCACCGACGAGGACGGATCGGTGTGAGGCAGTATACGATGGGCGCCGTGGCAGGATGCGCAGTTGGCCACTGTCAAATCGCCGGCACGGCTCTTGAGGCCATGGTAGCTATCCACCCATGATTTCAGCCGTCCGCTGGGCACGCCGTACTTCTCATTTAACCTGGCTGACTCATGGCAGGGAGAGCAAGTGGCTTCTGCGATTCGAGCCGGGCTTACCGGCGATCTGGGATCACTGGGAGAAAGAATCCCGTGCTCTCCGTGACAATCGGTGCAGACCGGGGAATCGGTCTCTCCCTTGGCGGTTAGGTCGCCGTGGATCCCCTCCCAGTAGTCGGATTCGATACTCGAATGGCATCGGCCACAGGTCTTGGGGATATTAAAATGGTTAATTGACGAGCGAACGTCGCCCGGTGAGAGAATAATATGGGCGGTGCCGTTACTCGAATGGCAGTCATTGCAGGTGGCCGCCAGGTATATTCCTCCGAGTGAGGCCTGACCGTGGACACTGCTTTCAAAGACCTCGACCGGTTTCTCCATCGGGATGTGATGTTTCTTGACTATATCGACATCTTCATGACAGCGGCCGCAGGTTGTTGGCAGGTTGAGTGGATTGGTGTGAGAACCTTTGTTTGACGATGGCAATATATCATGAGCGCCGTGACAATCGGCGCATGCCGGGATATCCTGGCCTACTCCCACCTTCAGACGGCCATGCCACAGGTAAGTCTCGGTCTCACTCGAATGGCACTCGCCGCAGTTGATATCGGGCAGGTCCTCGGCGTGGGGAATTTCGGTGATACCTGTGTGGCAGGAGGCGCAATCCAGCCCGGCGTGAGCGGAGACCTGGAAGAGGGAATCGTTGAAGTAGAGCGACACTTCGTGCCCGGCCGGATCGATCTTTGTCAAGGTGTTATCACCATGGCATTCCAGACACTCTTGGGCAGTGACGGAACCTGATAGAAAAACCGAAATCAGCGCTGTCAGGCCCAGGATTAGCCAGATATTCCCATTGAGCAGATCTTTGCTTTTTCTGCCGTTCACGTTCACCCTCTATTGCGAATTGAGTTTATTGTGAATAACTTCACAAGTTTTTCGTGTAACTTACTACGTAATTTATAATACTAAAGCGTCCACGTGTCAAGCGAAATGTGAAATAATTCTCATCTTCAATATGGAGTCCTCTTATACTAAGTTAATTTACAACAACTTATGCAGAATTCGCCGGGGAAAACCGTCTATTTTTCAGCCATTAACCTCCCAAAATCATCTCGTCCGCGGAGGGCCTCAAGATCGGAATCGCCAACGGCCATGGCCTTAAACTTAGGCGTCATCTGAATCGCCGTGGTCAGGCTTCTCATGGCCTGATCATGCTGGCCCGAAAGGGATAGGTAGCAGGCATAGTCGTAATGCGTTTCGGGGATATTGGCATTCAATTCAACGGCTTCTTTGGCTGCCGAGACCGCTCCGGCCAGATCGCCCTGCATGCGGAGGCGGTAAGCCTGGTCTAGACGGGAAAGGGCCTTGGCCATCTTGTAGAGCCGCGTCAACTCCCCGAAAGGATCCTGGCTGTCATCGACACGGATATCAATCTTGGTATCATACCGCCGCCACTGGCCGGGTCGGACTACATACAGCGCCGCCGACTGCCGTCCGCGAGAATCACCTCCGGCCGTATCGCCTGCCAGGAGAGCGGATAGGAGTTTGTCGGACAACTCACCGGTCACGTTTTCGAAGGCAGTAATCATCTTATCTACGACTTCACCAGAGATAAGGATATTGCCCTGCGCCGCGCAGTGTCGGCCTACTCGTCCGCCGGCCCAGGGCAGACATTCGGCGCCAGTGAAGTTGGCGGCGCGCCCGCGGCTGTCGATGATGCCGACCTGCCGTCGCTCGAACATCGAATCGGCGCGGGTCAGGGAATCGATGACTTGCCGGGGCGACAGGCCTTGTTGCAACAATTCCAGGCCGATGATGCCATAGTCGGGATTGACATACGATTGCGTGGCGGCGGCGCCGACATCCGCTTTGGCCCAGGGAACGATGGCACCGACCGCAAAATACTTGCTGGCCACAGCTACGCCCAGCTCGCCGGTAGCGGTGTCGCATCCGACAATCGAGAATGTCGAGACCGGCATGGCGGCCCAGACAAGAGCGGGCATTAACAGAAGCGATAGAACGTTGATCGTCTTTTTCATGGCAGATATCCTCCTTGGCTTGATTATAACAGCGATAATTTTGACGGAAACGTGGGTAATAGTCAATGAGAAATATTGGCTATCCAATTCCGACAATGAAACGCCTTGATTCCCGGAATTCGATTTAATACCTTATGGATTGAAGATTTTTGCAGGTATCTATATAAAGGCATTTTCTTGCGAGGTTTTGGATGCTGCCATCAGGCAGCCATGGTTATCACCAGATCAAGGAGGTTAACCATGAGACCTTTTAGGGCCATTTCGATTAGCTTAGTTTTGCCCATGATATTGACATCGGTATCGATCGCTCAATTCGAGGGCGCTATTTGGGATACCTTAACGGCCGACACGCTGGGCGACGGCTTGAGCATCCAAGCCCTCTCGACCACTCCTTACCAACTTCATCTCACATATTCTAAAGAAAGGGCCGGCGGAGGGCGGGAAGTGCGCTACCGGTTTTTCGACATGCTGGCGGGCTGGGACGAGGATAGAATCGTGGAGGCGGATATACCGTGCGTTGGCCCGGTAATTGCCGCACATTTCGCCGACCAATATGATATCTTCGTCGCCTTTGAATCCGGGAACGATATCTGGGGGTGGATCGCACATGGACCTACCGACTGGGATCCGGTAAATGTGACAAATTCGCCCGAGCCTGAATTCTCTCCGACTGTGGCATTGGGAGACAGCACTGTGCACGGGGCCTGGATCATGCAGACGGCGCTTGGCTACAAGATCGTTCACTTCTGGGGATATAACGATTCGACTTTCGCGGACACGATTATGGATTCTAACCTGGGTGATTTCGGCTCGGGAGCAGCGCCCTTCATCGTATCCGTTGGGGAGGCTCCGCATTTATTCTATAGGGGAGTGAATGATTTCGGGTACCATATTCACCATGCCTATAAGGAGCATCCCGACAGTTCTGGTACCATCGAATTCCTCAACAGCGGAAACCTCGATGATTATGTAGCCTCGGCCGCGGTTGACAGCGCCGGCAATATACACCTGGCCATGTCGGGGAATGAAGGATTCGGCATGCCCGCCCACGTTTATTATAGAAGGCGTGACCATCAAACGAGACAATGGTCCCCTCCGGAGTTAGTGACCGGCGGTTCCTCGGCCACAAACGCCAGTATCGCAATTACCGCGGGCGGGACTGTATGGATTGTCAGCTGCGGTGTCAGCGGTAATTTCTACAATGGCGAGATATATTTATCGAATAACGGATCGGGCACTTTTCAGACCACACTTCTGGCATCTTATAGTTCTTGCACCCAACCTGTAATTGCCATGATTAACGGCATATACGGCGCCGTGGTTCTGGATGCGCCAATTGGCGGGGATGATTCGAGGAATTATGAAATTGTCTATTATGGCCCCGGGACCACAGGAATAGGCGAGCCCTATACGCGATCGAAGGAGATCTCGCTTGGTGACAACTATCCCAATCCGTTCAACGCCAAAGCGACGATTGTATATGATATTTCGAGTGAGGCCGAAATTGCTATCGAGTTCTTCGATATTGGCGGGAAGCGTGTCGATGTCGCCGCGTTTGGAATTCAGGCGGCCGGGCATTACTCGTTAACCTGGAATGCGCGCGGGTTGCCGTCGGGGGTATATATTTGCCGGCTTAACGCGGGTGGGCGCTCGGAGGCGAGGAAATTGTTGCTGTTAAAATAGTCTTACGAAAGCAGGGGTAGATCAGGAGGTCTGCCCAATTGGACGCCGGCCTTAGTGATGATCCATCGAAATCCCAGCGGGCGGAGAAATCAGCGGGCGACCGAAATGGGCTGCCCAGGGCCGCAGGGGTCTGCGGCCCCTACATGGTACAAGTGAATGAGTCAGGTCCTGGGGCGTGACGCCACTTTGCGGCATGCCCCATTTTTGTCGCAAGCGAAAGCGCCCGAAGTATCGGGCGCCTACATATCCGGGGCATAGCCTTATTGTGAAATATACTCCATCGACCAGCGGGCCAGTCATGGCATTAATTGGCGACAGTGACGACTTCTGAAGTCTGAAATCATTACCAAGGGGCAGACGAGGACGTCTGCCGCCCAAGAATATCAGCGTAATTTCGCTTCTTTACAAAATAAAAAGGGGCCGATTGTAGCCGGCCCCGTCAGGGATCTGCGACGCTCCATTAGGCGGGTCGCCAAGACTCGACTCTTGCGAGTTGCTTACGTCTGGCCAACCGGCAGTCCCTCGATCTTGAACTTTTTCAGACGGCGCCAGAGCGTGGTCCGCGATATGCCAAGCTGGGTAGCGGTGCGAGAGAAATTGCCCGAGTTATGCTTCAAAGCCTTCAATATCAACGTGCGCTGGTTATCTTTCAGGGTGATGTTCAGGGTTCCTGTTTGATCGTCTCCTGCCGGACGGTCCTGGGGAAGCGTGAAAATCAGGGATTCGTCGAGTGTTTCGCCGTGGGCCAATACGCAGGCGCGGGCAATGATGTTTTCCAGCTCGCGGACATTGCCCGGCCAATCGTAACTTGTCATCCAGGTCAAAACCTCCGGAGCGATTGACTTTATAGTCTTCCCCGACCTGGCGTTGTTTCTTGCCAGGAAGTGCTTTATAAGTGGCATTATATCGTCGGTGCGGGTTCGAAGCGGGGGCATGTAGACCGGCATGACATTGAGAAGATAATACAGGTCCTCCCTAAAGGCGCCGGATACGACCAGGCTTTTCAGGCCCCTGGTTGTGCCGGCGATTATCCTGACGTCACCCCTTTGGTAGGCGGCGCCATCCACCTGAGCATAAATGCCCTCGCGAAGGAAGCGCAGAAGCTTGACCTGCAGTTTCGGCCCGATACAGTCGATATCCCTGATCAAGACGGTGCCGCCATTGCAGTTCGCAACAAGTCCGGGGTTGTCGGAATCGCCCCATCCGAAAAGAGTTTTCTCCAGCTCGCTTTCGGGGCTGGAGGCGCACTCCAATACCATGAAGCGGCCTCGATACCGGTTACTATTCTGATGGACTATTCTGGCGAAAAGCTCCTTGCCGGTCCCGATCTCACCCTCGATGAGCACGGTGACATCGGAGGCCGCCGCTTTGTCGGCCAGGTCCGATATATCCTTCATTTTTGGCGTCTGATAGACTATTCGCAGGTCATGGTGATGGTCGGCCAACGCTTTCTGCTGCCGTCGATGGAGCACCTTTTCAATTGCGGCCAGGATAATGGAATATTCGGACGGCTTGGCGACAAGATCGGCAGCGCCATCGCGCACCAGTTCGACTGCCAGATTGACCGATCCCTGGGCCGTCATGATTATGAATTCCAGCGAGGGTTGTATCTTGCGGGCAGTAAGCATGAGCTCGTGGCCGTTCATATTTTCCATCTCGTAATCCGTGACTATAATGTCAAAATAGCCGCCGTCGATTTTGGAGAGCGCTTCTCCACCGGATTCGGCGCTGTCCACCTCATACCCCTGGCTTCTGAGATAGAAAGCCAAATTCCTGCGCTGCGCTTTTTGGTCATCGACAACTAGAATGCTGGCCATGCGTGCTATTCCTCCGTTTTGCCCGACATGGAAAAATATCGGGTTCTCTTAATTTTTCGTCAATAATCGGCGGAAGTTTAACTCCTTGAACAAATTAATCGCTTGCGGAAAGGCATGATACGGGATTTATTGCGATAGACCCATCCTAAATCGGTTAATTGGCCAGGAACGAGCGCCGATTGCCTTGCCGGTTGTCAGACTTCATGGCCTGGCGACGGACCCTGCTTGAGTGAAGCCACCCGGGCGCCAAAATGGTCGAATGCCACCGAATGTGACGGGCGAATCTGGATCGGGGATCAGGGCGCCCAGGCGGTCAGGGGAGCGAATGCACAGGAATTATCGGATACAGATCTTGAAAATACCCCCGGTCATCGTAATCCTGCTAATATGCGCGGCACTGACCGCGGAGGGCGCCACGCTCAAGCCGTCGGATTATGAAATGGCCGTTGTCTTGGAAACAATCGATTACGTCTTTGCGGACAGCTTCGAACGCGCCCGCGAGATAACGAACGCTCTCAACGACACTTTTCCCGGCCAGCCGCTCTACCACCTTCTTATCGCAAGCATCATTCACAGCCAGATGATGGATGGCGAGGATTTCAGTTCGGAAAAGGAGTTCATGACCAATATCGATTACTGCCTGGATGCCCTGGAGCGGTGGACAGAGAAATACCCCGACGACCCGTGGGGGCACTTTTTCATTGGCTCGGCGCAGGGATACAAAGCGATATGGCAGGGTCAGAAAGGGAGCTGGCTCAAATCGCTCCTTTCGGGGCTGAAAGCCAAGGGAAAATTCTATGATGCCTTGAAGCTTGACCCGTGGCTTTATGACTGCTATACCGGCATCGGCAGCTATCATTACTGGTCATCGGTGAAACTTCGCAAGATATTTCCATTCCTGTCGGACGATCGCCGGAAGGGGCTGGAGGAGTTGAAGCTGGCCATGGATAGCTCATATATCTCGAGGCCGGCCGCCGCGATCGGTTATGGCTGGGCGCTATTAAACGAGCGCAAGTATTCCGATGCTCTCAAGGTGGCGCGGGCGCTTCATGATTCCACCGGCGGAGCTCGCAACGCGCTATGGCTTCTGGGCGGAATATACTGGAGCAAGGGCGACCTGAGAAACGCCGCCGAGAATTACGGTATGCTGATTAATTCGCTCGAAAGGGCCGGAGACCAGAATTACTACAACCTTATTTATTGCCGCTACCGTCGAGGATTTTGTCTCTACGGCCTGAAGAAATATAAGGAAGCCGAGCTGGAATTCAGAGCGATCCTCTCTTATAAGCCATCAAGGGAAATTCGGGATCGGCACGGGAAAACCTTCCAGAAAACAAAAGAATACCTGGAAAAAATCGGGATCGAGTCGGCCGCACAAGCCCAAACTCAATCTCGAGACTGACGGGTTGTTCGATAGAGCGACAATCAGGCGCCGATGATTCCGTGGGCGGGTATTGGCTCTTTTCTTTTCTTGAAAGCCAGCACGGTAAAAGCCTCGATAACCAACCAGAGACTCAGCACGAATAGTATTACGCCGAAGACACCCGAGATTATCAGGTCGGTTTTAACCGCCTCGCCGCGTGAAATGGCCGGCAAGATTCTCACGAATGGGATGATTTGCAAAATGAGCGACCACATCGTCATGACCAGCATTAAAGCCATGGGTATAATTGCGTAGACAGCGCGGCGCCCGCTTCGGACCAGCCACACCGAGACGGCCAGTAATGTCAGGCTGGCCAATAGCTGGTTCGAGGTGCCGAATATCGGCCAGGCTACGAGGTATCCTTTTTCCTTGGCCAGAAGCAGAATTATGAGCGGAAGCGCCAGGGTCGCCAGGGTTGCGATTATGCCTCCTTTTCGAGTATTAAGGCCGAAAATCTCCTGGAAGATATAGCGGCCCAGCCGGGTGCAGACATCGAGCGTGTCATAGACGAATGTCGAGAAGGCTAACAATGCGAACGGGAAGGCAACGCTGAAAGCGATGCCGGTCATGCCAAGGTAGCGCGCCAGGCCATTGGCATAGATCAGGTTGGGATCGCTTTTAAGCATATCAGAGCCGACCGGCAGCATCATGACAGTGGCCAGCGCCAACACTGCGACCAGCCCCTCCATGAGCATGGCTCCATACCCCACGACCCTGGCGTCGGACTCGCGCCGCAGTTGCTTGGATGTTGTCCCCGAGCTGACAATGCCGTGGAATCCAGAACAGGCCCCGCAGGCTACGGTGATAAATAGTATCGGGAATACCAACTTGCCATTGATGATGCTTGCCAGGCCCGATGTATTCAGCGCCGGGTATTGAATATGGAATCCTCCGAAAAGAGCACCTATCAGACCAACCGCGATGGTCATGTAAAGCAACCATCCGCCAAGATACCCCCGCGGCTGTAATAAGAGCCACATCGGGATAATAGAGGCGATGCCGCAGTAGATGAGCAGCAGGACATCCCATTGCTTGACTGGAATTCCACCCAGAAAAGAGAGAAGGGACGCCGGCATGCGGGGACCGATCCAGACGATGAAGAGAACGATCGGCAGGAATATGCCGGTGGCCAGGGCCACGCTCATCTTGAATTTATATAGCAGTATTCCCATGATCATGGCGGCCAGGATGTAGAGTATCGACGAGGCCGCTACGCCGGGACCAAAGGCGGTATCGGATGCCACGGTCTTGAATGTCTGGGCCGTGATGTCGGTGAAGGCGATGACGACATATACCAGGCAGAGCCAGACGAATATCAGGAAGAGGATATGGGATGTGCGGCTCATGTTGTTTTTGACTATTTCGGCGATGGAGGCGGCCTTGTGCCTGATGGAAGCCATCAGGCTGGCGAAGTCATGCACGCCGCCGATAAAGACTGAGCCGAGTATAATCCACAGGAAAGCCGGCGCCCATCCGAACCAGATTCCGGCCAATATCGGTCCCACGATTGGGCCGGCGGCGGCGATGGCCGAAAAGTGCTGGCCAATCAGGAGGCTGGCCTTAGCAGGCACATAGTCAACCCCATCGTTGATCTGGCAGGCAGGTGTCTGGTTGGCATCGTCAACGGAAAGTTGATGTGCCAGGAATCGTCCGTAGAAACGGTAACCCAGGGCCAGAACGATGATGGTGATAATGACAACGTAAGCGATCATCTAATCCTCCCGAATGCCCCTGATTATCTGATAAATTATATTAATCTAAAACGCCTACCCATGCAAGACAGATTAAGGCTAATGAGGATTAGATGGGCGATGAAGGCGGGTTAGTTACGGGAGGTCTGGCTCATCCGCGTTCTATAAGGCGGGATCTTGAAACCATCCGGTCACGCAATCCCTTTAACACCGCCAGAACTTTGTCCTGGAATCCCATTTTCGCCACTTTATGGCTCGCCTCAAATCTCCAAAGTTTGTGAATTAGGCCACAAGATACTACGTTTCAATCAACCCCGCATCAGCGGCATGCTGTATAAGACGACTCCCTCGCCGGTCTGCCGCCAGCGGACTTCCGAGAACAAGAAACCATCTAAACCTCTACCTATCAACTGTCCACTTGACAGGGGGGGTTACGATGACAATATATATTAAAAGAATATATGAACCCTGATCATTTAAAGACCATTTCGTGGAAAAATCCGCTCATTTATATAGTGGCCTTACTTATCATACTTCCGGTATTTCTTTCCGATTACTTGCCATTTCAAGATTATCCTGATTGGCTATATCAAGCCACTGCCCTCGCCCATTATCACTCAGGCGACAACGCATATAGTCAATACTTGACTGTTAAACCTTATCTTGTGCCCAACTCAGCATCAACGATCATAATGGCATTATTGATAATCATGGTGAATCCGATACTGGCAGGCAAACTTACTTTGGTCTTATGGTTATTGGCTATGCCCTTGTGTTATTTATACTTTTATAAGGCCTTTCAACCAAAAGGGAACATCCTTCAATTTGCCCCTTTGCTCCTACTTTACAACATAAGATTCTATCATGGTAACTTGAGTTACTTGCTTTGTCTTCCCATAGTCTTTTTTCTACTAGGCTACTATAAACGCAGAATCGATAATTTCGGTTGGCTGCCAATGAACAATATGATGATATTACTCATACTATTGTTCATTTTTCATTTTATTGGCTTTATTATTTGTCTCTTGGGAATAGCGGTATTATCAGTTGAGAAATTCAAATTTCATGCCAGGAATCATATTCTTCCTGCAATCGCAATCGCGCCATCCCTGGTTCTGGCTATCATTTATGTTACGAACCAAACTCCTCATGGTGATGAATTGGCCTTTATTCTCAAGTTATCTTTGCTGGGCAAATTGGCCAGCATTTTTGCCTCGTGGGCTGTAGCATTCAATTTTGACTATGAACCAAATTCCGTTTCGATTCTGATTAAAGGCAGTCTGAATATATTATTCGTGGGATTTATTCTCTACTTAGTTGCAAATTTCGTGGTTGCTGCTCTGAATCGCAATATTAGATGGAACTCAATAGCCTTGCTGGGATTAGCGTTGATCGCCATTTCTTTGGTAATGCCCAACATGTTCTATTATATCACCGACGCCGGCTCAAGGCTGATTTGGATCGGAGTTCTTTTGATCATGCCCATATTTAATACAGATAAGTATGCAATCAAGCGAAACAGCGTGATAGTATTTGGAGCCTTGCTTATTATCATTACTGCCCTAAATTCATGGCAGATATATTCCAAAGGGAGACAAAATTCCAAACTGTTCGAAAAAATAGATCGGTGTTTGGGCCCCAAGAAGAAACCATTGAATATAATGGGCGATTTCATTTATTCTCATCATGTCTCGACCGATCTATTCCCATCAAAACCCAAAGATAAAATAATAATGAGAATTGTCCCCGGGGTTTCCTCATTAATGCGATTGCCTTATTACTATTATATAAAATATGATGTTCCATACCCGCATGTCTTCCAGACTTCTATGTTCGAATCCAAGAACTATCGCATTCCCCTGATGATCAAACCATTTCCATCCCCCCAACAAATTTTCGATGGTATCGAGGAATATGATTACTCAATTATAGTGGGAAAGAAAGAGATTATACAGTATTTCAATAATTATCTGGCCCCCAAGAGCACGGTTATATTATCAGATTCAATCTGTTCTGTCCTGAAGATACTTTAACGCACACGCAACTGGTGAGATTGTCTTCATTAATCCCGGTTTTTGGGGGAAGCATAGCGATACCATACCCCTGTGTTCGTGCTGGCACCCGTCTTAACTAAGTTAAAATTCCGCGATCGGCCAACGTTCCATAAAGATCTACTCTAATTCCCTCCATCGAAAACTATACCAGCCTGAGAGACCAGAATAATGGTTATAATAAGTCATAATCTGAAATTTACAGGCCCAACTGCCGTCTATCACCAAATATATGTTGCCCTTGGAAAGCACTGTGGGCGTCCCCCCCGGCTCGTGAATGTAGTCATACCAATCAGTCAAGGGTGAGCCGAAATCATCGGGGAACGGCGGCGCCATATCCGGCATCGACGCGGTTTCATCAAAATCGGTGGGGTCGTCCTGGTCTTGCCAGACCTCGTAAGTGCCCATTTCGCCCGGGCCGAAAATCGTATTGTTCTGGTGAATCTCATAATTCTCGATCTCCAGGTCCCAATCGGTGGAGGCCCGGGGATTGGCCGGATTGGCAAGCGCTCCCGAGGAGAAATCGACATAAAACGGGCCGCCGGAGGAGGCATCGAAAACCAACGTATCAGGAGCCTCGTCGAAACTACGATCGGTCGAATAAATGTACCGGATTGAGATTGTGCCCATGTCCGGCGGGAAACCGGGGTTCTCCATGCCGATAACCTGGAATTTGACAAATCCGCCAGCGGCGTCGGTGGACATATAAACATAATTAGTCAGGTTGAATTGATGCGTGACAGGGTTGTATGAATACCATTCATCGATTGCCAATGAATAAGAGCCGGATTCAAGCCCGGTCGTATCGACTCCCAACAAATTGATCAAATTTACAAAGCCGGCAGTATCGACCTCGCCCGCCGCCGTGAGATCGAGCGCCCTTGTATTGGCCGCTCCCGAAACTCCACTATTTATCAATATCGATACCCGGCGGAAACCGATGTCCCAATCGGCGCTATTCATGGCCTGGTCGAATGTCAATGTGACCGTGTCCCTTCGGGCGAAACTATAGAAGATATAATCCTCGGTGCTGGAGGCGTTCAGGTCTGTTGTCTCCCAGTAACCGGCGCTATTCCAGGTGGTAGTCGATGTGTTCGCCGGTGGATTGCCCGAGGTCGGCTTGTCATCGGAACAGCCGGCGGCAAAGAGGGCGGCGGTCAATATCATTGGCAAGAGTTGCTTAATCATTCAGTCACTCCTTCGAGTCGTGAGACTCCCTTGATAGATTTAATCTCAATCCTACGGTGAATGACCTCGGGGGCCAGTAGCCGTAGGTAGCGTTTATCTCATTTGTGATGTTTTCGATTCTAAAATACCCCTCGAATGACTTGAGCAGCCTCTTATGGAGATTGAGATTCCAGACAATCCACCTGGGGGCGTAGGTGTTAGAGAACCTATCAGGCGTATCGCCCTGCGAGGTCCAGAGTTTGCGGTCATCATAAGTACCCCAGACCGTGAGGCCGGCATCCCAGCGCGGCAGGGATATGAGGCTGCTAATCTTGGCCGTATGCTGGGGGCGATTGATGAGGTCGATATCCTCGGTCAGGTTATGGGCCCGCAGGTAGGTATAGGAAAAGGACAGATCCCAGTTGGCAAGAACCCTGATTTTTGATTCCCACTCCAGCCCCTGAGTGCGGGCCTTGACAATATTCAAGTATCGGTAGACACCGCGCCAGTAGGTGGGTGTGAATTCGACCAGGTCAAATTCGATCAGGTTCGACAGATCGTTACGGAAGAAGGTTAGTCGATGGAGGCCGCGGCGGCCGTAATTGAGCTCGGCGGTCAGCGAATAATTATAGCTCTTTTCGGGATCGAGCTGGTCTCCCCCGCCATAGACGATATAACCCGCCGCTGAATGGTCGAATATGAAATAGAGCTCCTTTATCGATGGCGCTCGAAAACCCTGACTGGCAGCGGCTCTGAAAGCGAGATTGTCGCCGGGAGACCATTTCGTATAGATGCCGGGATTGATGTGATTGCCGTAGGTCTGATGGCGCTCCCAGCGCAAGCCCGGCAAGAATGTCAGGCCGGCAAAAGGACTCCATTCGACCTGAGCGTAAAGGTCGCCGTAATTCAGATTTTTTTTACCGCCGACTATTTGGGTAGATTTTAACCCCTCGTTTGAAATATCGGCGCCGGCGGTCAGTATAAGGCCGGGCGCGAACGAGTGATTGACCTGAAAGGAGCTTTCGATAATGTGATCGTCCGTTACGGAAGAGTCGTTCTGATATCCGGCCCTGGTGTATTTCGACCAGTCGTGGTCGTAATACGAGGCGTGAAAAGAGGCCTCAAGCTCGGTCCGGGGATTTGCCATGTATCGATGGAGTGTCCCAACATCATAGCGATTATTCCACTCGTAGTCGTCATAGACCAAGGTTTGCCGCAAGCCCTCGTGCCACTCCGATTCGACCCATATTTTCTTCTCGTGCATATAACCCAGGGAAAGCTCGTTGTAGAACGATTCCCCGAGGTTGGCGCCGAGTCTGGAGTCGAGATTATACCGCTTGATAGCCTCCTCGCCGTTGGTATGAGGCGTATCCTTGTAAAGATCGAAACCGTCAGTGCGCTCGTGCTTGCCTGAGAGGATTAGCCCCAGCTTGCCATGCCGGGTTTCGAGCTGAAACTCTGGATCAAAAGTGTTGAAGGAGCCGTATTCGACAGAGGGGCTGAGGCGGCGAGATTGGCTCGGTTTCCTGGTGATGATATTGATGACTCCGCCCATGGCCTCGGAGCCATATAGCGTGGAGCCGGAGCCTTTGACTATCTCGATGCGGTCGACATCGGAGAGTGATAACTGCCCCAGATCGATCGATCCGCGCACGCGGCCGATGACCCGGTGGCCATCGATCAATATCAGCACCCTCGAAGGGTCGATACCTCGAAGGATGGCGCCCTTGCCCGAGAGATCATCCTGAATTGTAACTCCAACATGCGATCGCAAGGCTTGGTCGACTGTCAGGGCCCCGGTGGCCGTCATGTCATCACGGGTAATGAGCTCCGTGGTCACGGGGACATCTTTGAGGATATGTTTTCGGCGCGTGGCCGTGACCACCACCTCATCGAGTTCCCACGGCGACTGGGCGAGCGCGACATCGATCCGGATTGTAGAATCCTCGACGACAATCATATTCCGGCTAATCTGCTCGTACCCCATAAGGTGGACCTTGATCTCATATTCACCGGGAGGGACATTGTCGATCGAGAAACCACCATCGGGGCCGCTGGCGGCGCCTAATTTGGTTTTCTCAATAAAGACATTGGCGCCGGGGAGCGGCATGCCGGTCTTGGAATCGGTAACTGTGCCTGTTAATTCAGCCGCGTAAGAATTGGAGAAGAATGCGAGAATTAGAATCCAGCCCCAACGATTGATGTTCGATCTCAATATTCGAAACCTCCGGTATTCGAGACATGAACAATTTCGCAATTTCGATCTTGGCGCCATCTACCGAGAAACCCATGCGGTCGGCGCCAAACCCGAAATTCGATTCAAATGATAATGAATGGCGTTTTCAATGAATATGACCTATGTCATAAGGACTGACAATTATTTAGCGGGGCTGGCAAGGATCACAAAGAAAATGACTTACGAAAGAGCAAAGCGGAGAATATCCATCGCCTTGGAATAGCCGTGTATCAGCGAATTGTTGAAAAAATGCAGGCCGACGACATACTCCTCAATCTGCACGGCGGCGTTCATTTTAGAAATCAGATTTGGCGAAAAATCGCCCTGGGCGATACAGCCTAACGACAGCCGCCCCCCCAGGCCGACCAGCTTGACTATCTTATTTAGCTCATCGAGGCGGGCGTTAAGACTCCCGGCTGAAATATAGGGCTCGCAGTTTAAGATAATATAGTCGCATTTGAGCTTGGCGGCGTCCTTCATAGGCTCAATGTCGAGAGGAATCTCCAATCCCACCAGGATATTTTCAATTTGCAGATTTGTGACCACATTAGCCAGGATATCCCGCTTTTCAGAATGATACGGGAAAACTACCATGGCGGGCTTGATATCCGAGAGAGCGTCGATAGAGCGGTCGTCGAGGCCGGTTTTGACCGTGAGGTTAATGTCGACGCTGTCGATCAGAAGAGCGATAAGCTTGCGTTTGCGCTGATCGTATTCATGTCCCATACCGATCATGACGCTATCGGCGCCCGCGATTTCGCAGGAGAGGGCGTTTTTCACAACCGCCCTGGGCAAATCCGAATTTTCGCGGTAGAGGTTAACCAGCGGTTCGAGATCGATTGTAATTCGTGCCATGCGTGCAAGATTAAGGGATGAGTTTCGCCATGTCAAGGCACAAAAGCGGGCATTGGGGAACAGAATGATGATTATGGGTGTTTCCTCAATTTGAATGTGTGAAAACAACCCCCTACCATGGAGGATTCTGTGAAGAGATTAGGAATTAGCATATTGCTGATCGCGATGGCCACAAGCGGGTACGCCCAGACCGCCACGAAGACATTTTACATTAACGATGAGAAGAAGCGCGACGTGGTGACTTTTATCTCGAAGGCGCCGCTCGAGACGATAGTCGGGATGACCGGTCATATCGTGGGCTTTGTCGAGACCGATCCGGCCGACATCATGAACACCCGGGCTCGTTTCGAGGTCGATTTGGCCACGCTCAAGACCGGGATAGACATGCGCGACGGGCACATGCGAGGCCAATATCTCGAGACCGATAAATATCCCAAGGCGATATTCGAGTTGACCAAGGTCGCCAAGGCCTCGCAGCCGACACTGGAAAACCAGAAGCCTGTCGAGCTGACAGTCGAGGGGGACTTCAGCGTTCACGGCGTAACCAGGACAATCACGATTCCACTGACCATTGTCTACTACCAGGAGTCGGAGCAGACAAAGGTGAAGCTTCCTGGCGACGTGATTCGGATCGAGGGGACCTGGGATATTCTTCTCTCGGATTATAAAATCAGCAGGCCGCAATTCGTGATATTGAAACTCGACGACAAACAAAAGATCGATATCGATGTTTTCGGTTCAACCGGCTCTCCGGCGGTTACTTTCGCGGAGTCAAAACAGTCGCCGTAAATTCAAGAAGGCCGCATGGAAATAATCAAACTCAGAGGCGCCAAGGCACTCTGTGGCCGCGCCCTTTTGGCCTTACCCTGCAGGTTATTGATTAAATAATTCACGGGATATGCAAATTTGACTTAAAGGAACCTTAATGTCGGGGAAAGATTCTAACAAACTGGAACTACGGATAGCGGCTCTTGAAGAAGAGATAATCGCCAAGAAGGAGGAATTGGCCAAGCTTCGTAAGTCGGCGCCAAGACAGCAGGTTACCGACTATGTCTTTGCCACCAGCAACGGAGAGACGAGGCTTTCGGACCTATTCGGCCAAAGCGATGAGTTGATAATTATTCACAACATGGGCAAGGGGTGCGCTTACTGCACGCTCTGGGCCGATGGATTTAATGGAGTAAGGCATCACCTGGAGAATCGTGCCGGCCTCGCTCTTGTCTCGCCCGATAATCCCACAACGCAGAGGAGTTTCGCCGAATCGCGCGGGTGGAAATTGAGAATGCTCTCCGGCAAGGGGAACACTTTCGCGAAAGACATGGGATTTGTCTCTGAAAAAGGTGGCTATATGCCGGGGGTTTCGACATTTATCAGGGACCGCGCCGGCACGATTTACCGCGTGGCGCACGCCTATTTCGGCCCCGGCGATGACTATTGCGGGCTCTGGCACCTTTTCGATCTTCTGGCAGATGGCGCCAAAGAATGGGCGCCGAAATTCAAATATTGAAAGCGATTAGAAAGGTCCCATCGAACTTATGAAGGCCGTTATTTTGCCACAGCACGGCGGGCGCGAGGCGCTTCGATTCGTAAGTGATTTTCCGACCCCATCTCCAGGTAAAGGGGAGATTCTGGTCAGGGTCAAGGCTACGGGCATTAACTATGTAGATATAGTAAACCGTCAGGGGTATCCGGGGATAGCATTACCGCTGCCGCATATTCTGGGGGGCGATATCGCCGGCGAGGTGGCGGCTCTGGGCGAGGGAGTCGACGGCCCCAAGGTCGGCACGCGGGTGGTGGTCTATCCGCTGATTGGTTGCGGCCAATGCCCGCAATGTCTCGACGGGAAGCCCAATATCTGCCTGAACTGGAAATTCATCGGGCTGCATCTTCACGGCGGTTACGCCGAATATGCGCTGGCGCCGGCCGCAAACGTGTTGCCAATCTCGATACCATTCGAGGAGGCGGTGACGGTCCCGGTGGCCGGATTGACAGCCTATCACGGGTTGGTGAATGTCGGTGAGCTAAAATTGGGGCAGATCTTTTTTATATGGGGGGGCGCCGGCGGCCTGGGGACAATGGCGATTCAGATTGCCAAGCATCTCGGGGCCACGGTTATCGCCACAGCCGGCTCGGAGAAAAAGCTCGAATCTATGAAAAAGCTGGGGGCCGATCACGTGCTGAACAGGTTCAAGGACGATATCGCCGGCGAGGTGAAGAAAATCGCGCCGTTCGGGGTCGATTTGCTTCTAAATTATGTCGGGCCGCAGACATTCCAGACAAGTTTCGACATGCTGAAAAAGGGCGGCACGATGCTTCTCTGTGGGATTATCACTGGGCGCGAGACAAATTTCAGCATCCACCAGACTTATTTGCGGCACCTGAGCATCAAGGGGGTTTACCTCGGTACCAAAGATGAGATGCAGGCGCTCTTGCGGTTGGTCGAACAAGGAATTATCAGGCCTTACGCGGGCGTGACACTTCCGCTTGCCGAAGCTGCCGAGGGGCATCGTTTGGTCGAATCGGGCGAATCGATCGGGAAGATAGCGCTGAGGGTGGAGTAAGGGTAGCCCCGGTGCTAACATCGCTATTTCAACATCACGGCGTTGCGCGTGAACTCACGGTCGGAGGCCGTCATGCGCACGAAGTAGACCCCGGATGCCACAGATGCCCCCCCGCTGTTGGCGCCATCCCATATGATGCTGTGGTACCCGGCCTCCATGAAACCGCAGTTTAAGGCCCTGACCTTGCGCCCTTGAACATCGTAAACAGTAAATACAACCTCCGAAGGCTCGGGCAGGCCAAATCGCATCGAGACCGTGCTGTTGAAGGGATTGGGATGAACTCCCGAAAACTCAAACTCCGTTGGCAAGGGTCCTTTCTCCCCGGCCAGGCCCACTATGGGGGTGCCGATAACCTCGACCCGCCAGGAGTACCAGAAGAGCGTGTAGTCTTCAAAAGGATCGAAGCAAAACATCTCCCAATGGCCAAAGGCGTCCAGGCCCGCGTAATCCTCAAGCCGTCCGGGGCCGTCCTCCTCACGCTCAGTATCATACCAGCAATTATACCAACTTCTATGTGGTCCTTGCCAGTCATTCAGGCGCACGCGAGATCGGGAAGGCGAGAAAATATCGATCAGGACCTCCTCAGCCCAAGGAGTTTCAAGCACTCCTATGCCGACGTAAATATTGATATCCTCGATTAGAATATGCTGGTCGATGAAGATCGTGTCGCGAATCCCGGTGGAGTCGGAATCGGGTATTTCCAGGTTGACATAAGCGACATATTCAAACCTATCGGCAGAGACAACGCCAGATAGGGCCAAAATAAAAGGTATGACATATTTTTTCATGGCATGGCCTCCTTATCGATGAACTTGGTGATTTCGATGAGGGAATATGGTTTAGCTTTTGTGCCGCCAGCGATCCAAGTTTCATAAGGTATTTCCCTGATTATATAGAAGCGGATGCGCATTAGTCTCTTCCCGTCCTTATATTCGATAAAATATTTCCATTTATCCGTGACCCGCCTAATTCGTAGTGTGTCGGTATTGGCATAAGCTGGCGATATTCGCCCAACTTGCTGCTGGAGATCATATAGCGATATCCTCGTCTCGCCAGGCACAGCATAATAGAATGACATGAACTTCCCCAGCCAACCCGAAATCACGAAAATAGTGTCCCCGGCAGAATAACGCACATGATATTCGCGTCGCTTAACTTTACCTTCTTCCATCGTGTAACTGAATGCTGTTAAATTGGAGAGAACAAGAGAATCAAAATAGCTGGAATCGATGAAGGAGCTTAGTACGCTCGATATCTCAAGAGACTCATCGGCCGTAAGAGCAGTGGTATCAGCACCATTTGGGTATAGATAGTAGTCGCCTGGATGAGTGCTGCTTCTGTCGCGTATCCAAAACTGGATGCCGCCATCAGGTTCAGGAAGCTTCGGTCCTAAACCCAGAAAGCTGGCATTTTCATTTGTTATTGATCCTTCTCTTGTTATGGCGAAGCGACTTTCTGCAACATATCCTGCCGACAATAGTGATAACGCGCTGATTAATATTATTTTTCGCATTCTCTCCTCCGTTATTCATGGTACTGCGGGATGAACAAAATAAATTATTCTTGGAAAAATTGTATCAGGTAGCACGCCGGTACCAGACGGGATGTATAGGGGCCATTCATATAGATTGGGGGGAAAAGGTGGTGGTTCGTCGTGAGAATAGTGATCCGGTGGGTCAATAATCAAGCGCGGATGCAAATAATATCGCCACCATTGGGAATATTCACTTTCTTTTCGAAACATCCCCAGCGCGGCATCACATAAAAAGCTATTCCAGTGACTGACCGCATGATAATTAAAGGCCCATGTTGTATCCTCGCCATCACATGAACGAAGCCGTTTACTCAACAGGCAAAAAGGCCTGTTATACATAGAGTAAATCCAAAAAAGCCAAAACGATGTATCGGCTGAATTTAGGCCGTTGAATATCACGGTTGAATTGGCTTCCATGCCTATAGACCTATACAAATTTGTTAGCAAATTGGCATAGTCTCCACATTGCCCCGTTGTATTACGAACAACATCAAGTGGATCAGCGAATATTAGGTGACCGGGATCATAATCCCACCCCTCGCCATAAACGCCCCTTACACCACCTTCCATAATTAGGGTATCTATGCTTTGTCCTCGGGCATACCCGCAGATTTTGTCCAATGCTAAGATATTCACCGTGTCTAAAAGAGGGGTATCATATGTTAGGAATATTTTATGTGGGCCCGACGAGTTTATAAAATTATAGCCATAATCTCCCATAATTCCCACCTTATTGACCGCCCAATTTATTTCCATGCTATCTAAGATGCCCACATAATCGGGAAATGTTCCCCCGAATATCGAGCTTGGCGTGATGTTAGGTATCGTATCGCGGTCCGTGAAACTTATATGCCTCTCATATTCAGATGTATTATACCAATCACCATGATACCTTGAAACTCCCTTGATATAGTATTGAAAATCATGAAAGGGTACGAAATTACATTTGGTCAAAATATCCATCAGATAAGCGCTGTTTTTTCTATACGCAATAGGCTCATTTTTTTCTGGTGTCCGCCTCCAAACGGGATCTATTATGGGAGCAACCGTTGGAGGTATGGATCCGGGGGAATCCTTATAAAGAGGGAAATCGTCCTTGAAAGTGACCTCATCGACTGTGAAAATGTAATTGGCAATCACAATATTGTCATATATGCCAGCGGTATCTGGATTGCAGTATTCAATCACCGGCACAGCGCTGACGTTTGTACCTAAATATGGCAGATCGTCGGGGTCGCCTGCAATCAGAGGTAGTGTCCAAGGAGGTAATATTGCTTGATATACAGCTACATTTTCATTGAACTCGGTGCGTGGCAGCTCGAAGAGCAGGGCCTGTCCACTAAACTCGCACCAAACCTTGACATAAACCGAGGGGGCAGTCCTATCCGGCCACTTGACGCTGGCCCTTATTCCAACTGACTCCATGGGATCGAATTTGTCATTATTCATAATATTAGTATAATCTCTATTCAGGAATTTAATATATTGAAATTCTGGCCTGCCGAATTCCTCGTAGTTTCCAAAATCAAAATCTACGATCAAGATAGGATTTTCTCGAAACGACACTATAATTTGTCCTTTGCCCCATGTTAAAATATAGAATGTGAAATTGGAGTAATCAAAGGACCAAAAGCCGCAGTCGTCGCAATAACCCGGTGCGCCCTGCCCAGACCAACATTCAATGCCGCAGGAATTTAGAGCGAAATAGCATATGGCTGTGGTTGTACATTCTTTAACAATATTGATTTCAATGAAACCGCAATTGGGGTCGCCCGCAGTCTGGTAATAGTCCACATCTATTACAATCTCGCCGCGCGATGTGTCAATCGATACAAGCGATGCCGTAGCCCAGCACTGATCTCCCTGAACAGGGCAATAGTTACAGGGGTTACCAGCTTGGGCAATTCCAGTAATCATCAAGCATAATACGAACGAAGTAAGGACTAATTTCATAAAAACTTCCTCTTGTTGGTTTGGGCCGACACAAGTCAATGACAATCTATAACATAGCCCTAGTTCCCCCTAATTGCCCATTTAAATTGGGCCGCTGAGACTACCTTAACATCATGCCTTATATAGGCTATTTTTCATGAAAGTCAATACGACATCTGTAGGTACAGATTGCGTAACGGGGATTACTCAGTATCTTTTTGACCAACCTAAGCCCGCATGGTTCAAAAGATTATATAAGACATGCCAAAATGCGCAAAAAAGGGCGCCCGGATCAGGCGCCTCAGAGTAATCGCTGTATAGTAGGTATAATTCCGATGGGCCGCTAACCGACGCGATCGGGGGCCGATCAGGTCGCCTCGATATTATCAGATGAATGAGTCAGGGCGGAGAGGATGCTGTCCTCCAATCGTGCGCTGATTTGTTCGCGGTGTTCACCCTCGGGCACATGCGACCAGAACTCGCGGAGCAGTTTGTCCCTCAAGCCGGCAATGATATCGTCTAATTTTTCGCTGGCGAGCTCCAGCGCAACGTAATCCTGGCGTTTCTGCATATTTTATAGCCTCCCATATTAATTATCGGAATATAATGAGGCACTCTAAAGGTTAAGTTATATATGGAGCGCGCGGCGTTTCAGTACGATTCGCCCATCAGATATATTTTTTCTCGCGAGCGAATTTCTCAAGCTCGTCGCGGAACTGCGGATCGGCGAGAGCGATGAGGTCCCGGGTGCGCTCGCGGACGCTTTTGCCGTGCAGGTTGGCGGCTCCGTATTCGGTCACCACCCAATGGACATCGGCGCGGCTGGTGGTGACACCGGTGCCGGGCGGGATGAAGGGGACAATGCGCGTGACGGTACCACGCTTGGCGGTGGCGGGAAAAGCGATGAACGGTCTGCCGCCTTTCGATTTGGCCGCGCCTCTGACAAAATCGACCTGACCACCGAAGCCGGAGTAGAACATAAAGCCGAGAGAATCGGCGAAGACCTGGCCGGTCAAGTCGATCCCGAGCGCGGAATTGACCGATACCATCCTGTCGTTCTGGGCAATGATGAAGGGATTGTTGGTGTAACGGCAGGGATGGAATTCGATAATAGGGTTGTCGTGGCAGAAATCGAAAATCTTCTTGGTGCCAAGCGCGAATGCCGCAACTACCTTGCCGGGATGCAATGTCTTCCTGGAATTATTAATAACGCCGCTTTCGACCAACGGTATGATGCCATCGGAGAACAATTCGGTGTGGATTCCCATGTCACGGCGCCCCTCGAGCGCGTTCAAGAAGGCATCAGGTATGGCCCCTATCCCCATCTGCAGTGTGGAGCCGTCCTCGATCCGATCGGCGACATGCTGCCCTATCTTACGTGAAACCTCATCGATTTCACCTTGTGGCATCTCGATGAGGGGAGCGGAGTGTTCGACGACATACGTTATCTTGCTTATATGAATGAAACAATCGCCATGGACACGGGGCATTTCGGGATTTACCTGGGCGATGACGACACGGGCTACCTGGGCGGCCGACATGGTAACCTCGACGCCAACGCCATAAGAAAGAAAGCCATGTTCGTCGGGAGGGCTGACCTGAATAAGGGCGACGTCGATAGGCAGTTGGCCTGTCAGGTAGAGGTCCTCGATTTCATGCAAAAATATGTGCATCTGGTCAGCGCGGCCATCGTTGACAGCCTGCCTGACGTTGCTGCCGGTGAAAAACGAACGGTGTCTGAAATGCCCCTCCATGCCCGGCTCGATATAACCTGCCTTGCCGGAGGTCAGGATATGACAGACCTCTACATTCTCCAACTCATCCTTGCGGGCGACCATGGCGGTCAAGAGATGTTCCGGCGTGCAACATCCAGGGTGGACGAAAACCCGGTGACCGGATTTAATGCATTTGACCGCTTCCTCGGCGGTGGTTCTTTTTCTCTGATACTGATCTATCCAGCCCACTCTGTCTATCCTTTTCCAATGATGCTTTTAAGGGAATTGTATTCGATATCAAATCGCTTGGCGACCAGAGGATGAGTTACATGCCCACCATAGATGTAGACTCCCCTGGCCAGTCCGGGATCCTCGAGGAAGGCTCGTCGGGGACCGTTGGCCGCTATATTCAAGATGTACGGAAGAGTGGCGTTGGCCAGGGCGTAGGTGGCAGTGCGTCCAACATTAGACGGCATGTTGGGAACACAGAAGTGTGTGACGCCGTGAAGCGTATACGATGGGGTTGCCCAGTTGGTCGGCCGGGAGGTTTCGACGCATCCGCCCTGATCGATGGAAACATCCAATATGACCGATCCCGTTTTCATACACTTGACTATTTCCTCAGGCACGAGCTTGGGAGTCATCTCGCCGTGGATTAGGACCGCGCCAATAACGACATCAGCAACGGGCAGCACTTTTTCGAGGTTATACCGATGCGGCAGATATGTCACGAGCTGTTTGCAGAAGAGATCATTGGCATACCGCAAGCGTTCCAGGCTGGAATCGAACAGAATGATGTTGCATCCCAGCCCCCTGGCGGAGCGAACGGCGTTGAGCCCCACGGTGCCAGCCCCGAGGACTACCACCGTGGCCGGCGGCACACCAGCCGCTCCACCAAGGAGGATGCCGCGCCCGCCGCCGACATTGGAGAGGTAGTAACTTGCTATGGGGAGCGCCATCTGACCCGCCAGTTCCGACATCGGAGTGAGGATGGGGAGATTGCCGCTGTTATCCTCCATTATTTCCATGCCGATAGCCGTGATGTTGCGTTCGCGCAAGATAGTCACACCCTCCTGGTGGGCCGCGGCCAGATGGAGGAAAGACATGACAATTTGATCGCCGACCAGCAGCCGATACTCATCCAGGGAAGGCGGAAATATCTTCAAGAGCATCTTGCCCCGCTTAAAGGCCTCATCCTTGGAGAACACAATTTTGGCCCCGACGGCGGAAAATAATTCATTGTCGAATCCGGAGGCCTGCCCGGCGCCGCTTTCGATGAAGACATTGTGCCCGGCTCGGACCAGCGATCTGACGGCAGCCGGAGTCAGGGCAATGCGGTTTTCGTGATAATGGCTTTCTTTTGCGATACTGATATCCATAGATTATTCTCCTTGGATGAGTGGAGATCCATCGAAGATTGAAATCCTCCCTTACCCCTTGCCCATAATTTTTCTAAGTTTATTAAAATAACGGTTGTCCCGCAAGGCATTTTGGTGAAAACAGTCACAATCGTCCTCTGATCAAATCTGAACCAAATGCGACTCGCTGCTAATGTTTTGCACTGGAAGCCCTTCCACAATCGTTTTTATCGGCTGTCATAAGTCATTATTAGACAAAGCCTATTGAAAGACAGTGCAAATTGAAACGTTTCGGCACGGAATTTTATAATATCATCTTTCATCAGGCAGGATTTATCAAAGTGGACTAAATATGGAGATATTATGCAGGCGACTTCAGCTTTCGCGGAGCTTTTGAAATTCAACATTGCGTATTTAATTCGCACACTCGAGGGTCTGCCGAAAGAAAAATATTTTGTCAGGCCGGAAAATAGGGGCAATCCCGTAATGTGGCTCTTAGGCCATCTGGTGCTGAATCGCGGCGAGATAGTCGAAATATTGGGCGGCGACCCCGCCACCAGAGATCTGGGAAACCTATTTGCCAGAGGCACTCGTCCGCTGAGCGATCAATCGAATTATCCGGAGCCGGATAAATTAATGAAAAGATATATCAGGCTGGCCTCAATCACAGATCACCTTCTAAAAAATTGCGATCAATCCCTTCTCGATAGGCCAAGCTGGGGGCAGTTCGAAACTGTCGGCCAAAATCTGATTTACAGCTACATGCATGAGACTCATCACATAGGACAAATTACCTATCTCGTGAATCTGCCATCGGTGCGAGGCCCCAAAAAGCAAACCTCGTTTAATAAACCCGAGGATAGAAAAACCTCAACAACCAAGATTGTATTGGAAAGTATTAAATCGGTTTTTAGCTAACTGTTTTCATCGCTACCCCCCTGCCCATGAGCCGAGACTACCTCAGTCTCGGCTCGGCTTTTTTTGCGACATGACTGGCGGCCAGAACTGTCATTAGACCGGATCAATGTCGCGCGCAGCCCCCCTGGCCGGCCGGGGCCGGCTCGCCGCAGGCGAGCAGGAAACCCCTGGCTGCAACGCCATTT
Source organism: candidate division Zixibacteria bacterium RBG_16_53_22 (assembly GCA_001775395.1). GTDB lineage: Bacteria > Zixibacteria > MSB-5A5 > UBA10806 > UBA10806 > UBA10806. The sequence goes on from MEWP01000013.1 coordinate 29,526, forward strand.
TGCCGTTATCCGCGAATTTGATTGCGTTACTGATTGCCGATATCCGCATCCCGGGGTTTCCCCCCTCGGTCGGAGACCGAGGGGCCGGCCCCGCCCGGTCAGGGGGGCTGCCGGGGGAGGGGCTCATAAATCCGCGATTGAATTTATCACCGTTTTAGGCTAATTTATAGTCATGTTCTGCTCATCGTGCAAAGCCCCGATGCTGGTCATCGAATATGAACGTATCGAAATCGATCATTGCATTTCATGCGGCGCAATCTGGCTCGATTCCGGCGAGCTGGAGATACTGCTCGAGAAGAGCGACATCGCTACCAAGACCCAATCGGTATTTGAACGAACAGAACATGTCAAAGAAAAAAGGTTGAGATGCCCCAGATGCCTGACTAAAATGGACAAGGCCTGGTTTAATCCCGAGAAGTCGGTGCTTGTGGATATGTGCAATAATGGGCACGGCATTTGGCTAGACCGAGGCGAGCTGGAATCGATGCTGGGCTCAGGGGAGACAGGGAATCGAATAAAAACGATGCTGGCGGGTATATTCTCGAAAAAGGGATCGAAACTCAAAGGAGAGCTTGAATGATAATGATGCTTTTGCCTCTTGCGGTTGTCTTGTTGGCGGGGCTTTATTTTATCGGAATTTACAATGCCCTGGTTAATCTGAAGAACCAGATCAGGAATGCTTGGGCGCAGATCGATGTGCAGTTGAAGCGGCGCCATGACCTCATCCCGAATCTGGTGGAAACGGTCAAAGGGTATGCCAGGCACGAACGCGAGGTCTTCGAGAATGTGTCCTCGGCCCGAAGCCGCGCCATGGGGGCATCGACAGTAGGCGAAAAGGCACAGGCTGAGACCGGCCTGAGCGCTGCCATTGGCCGGCTTTTTGCGGTGGCCGAGAACTACCCAGAACTCAAGGCGAATCAGAATTTCCTGGGGCTGCAAGAGGAGCTCACCGCCACCGAAAACAGGATCGCTTTTGCCCGTCAGAACTATAATGACCAGGTGCTTTTCTACAATAACAAAATCCAGATGTTTCCCTCGAACCTGGTGGCCGCCTGGTTCAAGTTCCTCAAGGAGGAGTTTTTCGAAATCGAGGACAAGGCACAACGCGAGGTCCCCAAAGTCAGCTTCTAAGGCTGCCTGCTTGCACAACATATGTGGGAATTGATTCGCTCCAACAGGCGCAGATCGATGGCGCTGTTTTTATTCCTCGGGGGCCTTTTCCTTGTCATGGGGTATTTGTTCGGGACTGTGCTTTACCCCGACGGAGACCCGGCGCTTTTCCTTGGGATATCGCTTCTAATCTGGCTTGGCTACTGCCTATTCGCTTATTATTCCGGAGCCGATCTGCTTCTTTGGGTTAGCGCTGCCCGACTGGTTGATCGCGATTCCGATCGCAGGCTTTTCAATGTAGTTGAGGAGATGAAGATCGCCGGCGGCCTTAAATCGCTGCCGAAAATCTATGTCATGCCCGAGGATGCCATGAACGCCATGGCAGTTGGACGAGGACCTGATGACTGCGCAATCGTGGTGACCTCGGGGCTGGTTGCGAGATTAGATCGCAATGAACTTCAGGGAGTGGTGGCTCACGAGATGTCGCACATTATTAACCGCGACAGCCTGTTTATGACATTTGCCGGAGCCACGCTGGGAAGCATCAGTCTGATTTCGAGCTTATTTTGGCGAAGTCTTCGTTTTACACGATTCAGGTCGCGCTCGTCGAGGGATGCTGGGGGGATTGTGGTCTTTTGGATATTTGCGATCGCTCTTGCTGGTGTCGGGGTTTTTCTGGCGCAACTTTTCTATTTTGCCATATTGCGCAAGCGGGAGTATCTGGCCGATGCCTCGGCGGTGCGATTGACCAGATACCCTGATGGCTTGGCCTCGGCGCTGGAGAAGATTGACAACTCCGACGTGGCCATGATCCATTATAATAAAATCACCGCCCCCATGTTTATAGCCAGCCCGATATATGGCAACCGTTTCTCGCTTTTCAACATGAGCACACATCCGCCTATACAAGAGCGGATAAGGATCCTGCGGAAACTTGGCGGCGCAAGTTATAAGGATTATCAAATGGCATATTCAAACGTCATGGGGAAACGAAGCGAATTGATACCAAGAAATTCCCTTGGCGCCGAGCATGATATTGCACTCCGCGCTCGAAGCCCTCAGGCCCCACCAGAGAATATGACTGATATCAGGCGCAACCTGGGCGATTCACTCCTGGCTGCAGATAGTTATATTTTCCTCAATTGCGTTTGCGGCTTAAAGATCAAGGTTCCGCCGGCCCTTGACGGCAAGACAATCGATTGCCCTAAGTGCGGCCATAGATTTGCGGGAAGCCTGACGTAAAATTATTGCGGATCATTGATGTGCGATGCTGATTAATACCCAACCAGTTCCACGGCCACTTCGACAATCCTATTAATTTGCGGCAAGCAGATTTCGTCGCCATCGGAGCCGTATGCCACGCGCGCGTCCTGGGCAGTGATGATCCGCACCGGGCCGTCGAGATATTCGAACAGGTTATTGGCGATATAGGCGGAGATGGTCGGCCCGACACCGCCGTAGAACCTGTCCTCGGAAACAACCAGCACTTTCGAGCATTCCTTGACCGCCTCCTCGATCGCGTCCCAATCGATCGGCTTGACCGTACGCAGATCGATTGCGCGGGCGTTTATATTTTTCTCGGCCAGCGCCTGAGCGGCTTTCATCGTCATGGAAAATGTTATACCATAAGTAATGATTAGAATGTCTCTGGCATCGGCATTGTATACTTTGGCCTTACCGAATGGAATCAACTCCTCTATCGTCGGGTACTTGGCGGCAATTTTGTAGCCATCCCAATCGTTCCTATTGTAGAGAGCCACGGCCTCGCAGAAAAGAACGGGGTCGCCGGAAACAAACGCCGTGCGCATCAGCCCGGCGGCATCGGCGGCGTTGGATGGCACCACCACATGCAGACCAGGGATGTTGATGAAGGTTCCGAGGTTGGCCTCGGAATGCCACATGGCGCCGGCGCCCTGCTTGTAACCGCCGTAGCTAGTGCGGATCACCATCGGCAGACGCACATTTCCGCCCGAGCGCTGATAGATGGTGGCGATCCTGTCTTTAAGTTGCTGGTAGGCCGGGCTCATATAGTCGATGAATTGAATCTCCGGGAATGGCACCCGACCCTGGTAGGCATGCCCCTGAGCACGACCGAGGATTCCAGCCTCATCGAGCTGGGTGTTGTAGACACGCTCTGGCCCGAATGTCCTCTGAAGTCCCTTTGTGACCAGAAAGACTCCCCCCTTGCCCCTGAGCTTGTCTGTGATTTCGGGCCCCTTGGCAAAGACCTCGGCCGCGAAATCGGCCACGTCTTCTCCGAAAAGGACAGTATCATCCGAGAGCATGAAGATGTCGAAAAGCGAATAATTGATTGCCTTGCGAAGCGTCATGGGTGGCTGGTTTTCAGGCAGGTCGGCCGATTCTAATAGACCGCGTTTGTAAAGTTCCTCGTAGCGTCCGGCGCGACTCCCGCCCCGCTCTCTAATGAGTGCCCGCCAGCGTTCCTCGGCGGTATCGTGCTTATAGCTGTAGACTTTGCCGACCACATCGTCATAGGATTTCCGTTGGTAACCAGCGACTACCTCGTCGGTGACACGCTTCACGTCGTCATCGGTCCTGTCGAAGATTGCCACCAGCTCCTCGGGGGCGAAGAGGCCGTCGTCGATCAGAGTCTTGGCCGTTTCTCGCAGAGGATCATGTTCGATATGGTAGAGTTGAAGTGTCGGCTCCATGTAATGCGATTGGTCATCGGAGCCGGAATGCGATTCCTCGCGCACGACGTTGATATTGGCCAAAGCAGGTCCGCGGCTATCCCGCACGTACTCTACCATACGCTTGAAAGCGGAGAGTGTCTCCTTGATCCGAGTGCCATCGAATTCCTCGATCAGCAGGCCAAATCGCTTGAAGCCCTCGAAAGAAGTGGTGGGATTCCCCTCCGGAAATTGCTCATTGACCGAGGTCGAGATCGCCCAGCCGCAGTTGTAAATGCCGAATATATTTTTCGTTTGATTATAAACGGAATAGAAGACGGCGCGGTGGAATTCCGGGGACGATGTTGAGCCCTCGCCGATGGAGCAGAAGACGATCGAGTCGCGCCTGTAACGTCCGCCTTTAATTCCGATCGGTCCTGTGATAGGTGTGGGATTCTCGATGGCCTCCCCGAGCCCAGCCGCCTCCAATGCATGCGAACCGGTGGGTGAGGCCTGGGGCAAGATAGCCAGCTCCGGATACGACGAATGCGACGGTTGCAGCATGCCGCCGGTCGAACTCGAGCGGCGATCGCCGATAGCCTCCAGGATTTTCTGCTCGATTGTGACTCCGCGGTAGAGATCGAAAGCCTTGTTGCGGTAGTAACCGACGAAGGGGTCATCAGGATGCAGCAGATGCGCGGCGACAACATCGATAAGCTCTTTGCCACCGCATCCGATGAAGAAACGGCAAAGGCCCTTGCGCAGGAGCACCTTTTCCTCGAGCTCTATGCGTCGTGCCAGCACCATGACACTGTACATTTCTTTCAGAGTTTCCCGGTCGACCCCGCAGTATTCCTCGATTGCCCCCCTGCGCGGCGGCGATGGTTTGAGTTTCCCAACCCAGTCTCGGACTTCAAAATAAGGCATGCACAATCCCCTTATGTATTTAGCCTAATTTCGTAATTACCAAAAAATAGATAGCACGGTTCCCGGTGAAGAGAAATATGCGTTGACAGTCACGGAGCCGTTGGTCCCGACCCCGGCCGCCGCGGCTCCGCCTATGGCGGAGCAATCGCAATGACGCCAATTGCTCTCGCAGGCGATAAATTTGACAATGTCCTTCTATCGCTGACAAGCGCCTGTTGCACGCCGTCATTGCGATAAATCCCCTTTCGGGGATTACGCGGCGGCCGGGGTCGACACGACATCACTCGCGCACCTCATGCACCGTCCACACGTTCGGCTCGACATAAGTGCCACGATCGGATTCAAGATTAATTGTCACGGGCACGAGCGCGCCGGGCACGAGATAATCACCGCTTGCAGGAAACTCCATGCCGGTCCATTCCCGCCATTTGGCGATACTATTTTCCACTATAAAGGAACGCGGGCAGATACGGATGAAGCGGCCGCCGAGCCTGAGATGCACCCGAAGCCAATCATCGAACGGTAAGCCGTCATTGCGTTTCCAGGCCAGGTAGTCTTCCATCGATGTGCGTGGATGTTCGCTTTTGCGATTGGGTCGTACCGGCGCGATCAAGGGCCCGAGGCCGTGCTCTCTGGCAACGTCGATCATGATTTCGACCGCCTTATAGCTCAAACCTGCGCGCCGCATATTCGGCGAGGTAATAATCTGGAAAGCGCACAGGAGGTTGGGCTGCGTTCCGTGATCATTTTGCTCGACCGAACTCACCAGCGCCCATTCGATACCGCCGTCGGGAAGCTCCTCCAACGGCCGGTTCCAGAAAAGCGGGAAGGAGTTGCCCAGCGCCAGATATTCATTCGATTCGGTATCGAACAGCCCAAACTGATAGTCTGCAAATCTTTCGTAAAGGTTCCGCCAGTATTTGTTAATGACAGCCCCATGAAATGCAAAGTCCGGAAAAGCGCTATTGATTAAGTGGACGGTCTTCCTGTGAAAATCCGGCTCCTTATCTGTCATGATGCGGATGAGGTTGGGCATATACGGAATGATAATAAAGAATGTTATTTGATGAGAAGCATTTTCTCGGTTTTCGAGGATGAATCGACCGTGACCTTGCAGAAATAGACACCGGAGCCAAATCCTGCCGCATCCCAAGACAACCGATAACGGCCGGCTTGCTTCCATTCGTCGAGCAGGATTTCGACCCTCCGGCCTCGAATGTCGAAAACCTCAATGCGCACGCTCGATGCAAGAGACAGTTCGTATGTAATATTGGTGGCGGCGTTAAAGGGATCGGGGTAGTTGGCGAATTGGGCAAATTGCGTCGGTCTGTCGGCGCCTCGATCTTCGGCAGCATTCATCACGAGCCTCAAGATATAAAACCAACCGAAGCCCGGACCACCGGTCGCATAGATAAGGTCCCCCTCGACTACCAGATGGTTGATCGGCGGATAATAGTTAAGCGCAATTCTGGACGGCATGGCGGGATTGCTGATGTCGATTATCTGAACCCGCGTGCCCGAGGTGATCAGCGCTACGCTGCCCATTAACGCGATCTTCCAGCCACCAGACCATATGCCACAACTCCCTATCAATCTCGGATTCAGCCCATCGGTGACGTCCATGACGCGGAGGCAACTGTCGCCGCAGACCATGTACACGGTATCGCCGTGCGCGGCGACATCGTAGATGTCATAGGGTTCATCGAACACGGTGAGGAGAGCCGGGTGATCCGAGCTTGCGATATCGTACATTGTAACGGTATAGCTATAATCGCTAAGCAGGTGGCTTATCACGAAAATCTTTGAGGCGCCCATTCTGATGTTTCGTAATTCCAGTGCCCGATTTTCGAACCAGTCGCGCTGCGGGTTCGCGGCGTCCTGGATGTCTATCGAGCAGACGCGGTAACATGATGCCGTATAGGCGCGGTCGGCCGCGGTGACGACATCGTGGCAGAAATGAGCGCTGTCGCAAACCCCGGCGACTCGCGGCGAGGCGGGGTTCGCGACATCCACGATCCACAGCCCCAATTGCTGCTGCGCGAGATAGACCAGCGACTCCGAAACACAGAGACCCTCACTCGAAAAGCCCAATGGCAAGGCGGAAATCGAATCGGGATTGTGGGAGTCGGATATGTCGATAACGTACATGACATCGGGCGTGCGATGAACCGAACAGACGTAAGCATGGAAACCATCGACAGCCAGATTCCTGACCTCGTAGCCAAGCTCCAACTGGCCGACGATCTCGAATTGGGCGTCAGCAATGGGCCAGGCCGCAACTATAATGATCAACACCAAAATGGTAATTCGGGAAAATTTAACGCTGGTGTCGCCCATGATATCCTCCCGTGATAAGGGCCGATGAACAAAGGCAAGAATCTATATATCAAATATACTATGGCGGGCAGGAAAACAAGATAATTTCTAGTGATCCGATGCGAGTTTGTGCCGGGTGAATTTAAGCCCTGACCACGTCGCATCGATGGCGCAGACCTTGTAATCGACCAGGCCGATATCGAGCCCGATCTGCCGTACGACCTGCTGATTCAGGTCGGAATCGATGCCGGAAGCTTTCTTCGGCCAGCAAATCCATAGGCCGCCCCGGGGCGCAATCGTCCCGGAAATCGATTTCACTTTTTGATGAAGATGTCCTTTCGATTTCACAAACCAGATAATTAAATCGCATTCATTATAATGGGCCTCGATAAATTTGACATCATGCGGCAGATCGGCGATAAGTTTCTTGAATCCGGTTGGGGGATCGATTAGCAGAATATGGGAATTGGGTCTTATGCCCAGCTTCTTGACAAGCGGCGCATTCGAATAACCCTCGAGCGCCGATTTCGGCACAACCGGATTTGGCGGCGGATTCGAAATGGCGGTCTTGAGTGCGGTCGCGGCCTTGTCCCAGGAGGTAAAAGAGGCATCGGGCAAGAACCCCATCACCATTTCGATCTTCTGGGGAGCGCCGCCCACGAAGACAATCGGCGCCGGGCGAGTCGCCTTGGTCTGCCTGATGACGAACGCCACGTCGCGCCCCTGCGATGGCAGGCGCGAAAGGTCTATCACGAAAGCATCGGGTGGATTATCTTTCAAGGCACGTATGCCGGCGGCATTGGGGGCTCCGGATTCGACAGCGAAACCGGCACGGCGGAGCATGGCGGCTCGCTCCGCGGCCTCGCCGGCATTCCAATGTATCAGGTAAACGCGATAAGTCATAGTTTCTATGAAAGTTGGGTCTCGGCCGGAATCAGCTCAGACGTTTATCGAAAATCCGGTATTTCTTATAGACGTGGCCGCCCAGTGTCTCGGCGGCCTTGTTCATCAGCACGTTGCTTTCGAGGATCCATGACATCTCGCCCCACCAATAGCCGATCCTGGGGCCGTTGATAAAGGTATCATAGCATAGAATCATATCAAGGCCCATCTTCTGATATTTATGCACGATCCCCATGGTGATTATCCTGGCGCCGTTGATGATTCTCCTGAATTTGGTATAATAGATAAATTTAAGGAGGCCGGTCGGGAAGAGCCGGCCGTTCATTTTGCGGAATACTTGATTGTAATCGGGCATGGCCAGCGAGAATCCGGCCGGCTCGTCATCGATGAATGCCAGAAGGACGAGCTCGGGCTCAACCAGTCGTTTGAAATCGTTGGCGGTATGCTGAAATTCCTCCGGCGTCATGGGGACGAAACCCCAGTTGCTGCTCCAGGCGTCGTTATATATTTTTCGCACGATCTCGAGTTCTCGTTCAAAATCATCCAGGTTGATCTTGCGAGTCTTGACACGGCTGCGCGCCCGCACTTTCTCGACTATATTTATCAGCCTCTCCGAGGGCCGGCTTTTTTCATCGATATAATACGCGAAAACATCCTCGACCTTCTTGAGGCCGAGCTTATCGTAAAGGTCGATATAATAAGGCGGATTATAGGTCATCATGAAGACGGGGTAGGAATCGAACCCCTCGACAAGCAGTCCGATCTCGTCGTTGGTCGAGAAATTCATCGGCCCGCGAATGATCTCCATCTTCTCGGCGCGCACGAAATTTTCGGCTGCCGCCAGAAGAGCCCGGCCAACTTCGATATCATCGATGCAATCAAGAAAGCCGAAAAAGCCGGTCTTCTCGTTGTGGAATTCGTTATGAAGGTCATTGACACAGCCGGCGATCCGACCCACCAGCCTTCCATCCCGGTAAGCCAGATAATAGGCGGCGCGCGCATGCTTAAAGAACGGATTCTCGTTACGGCTGAGGAATTTCTTGCGATCCGAGATCAGATAGGGAATATAGAATTTTTCGGATTTATACAAATCTTTAGGCAACTTGATGAACTTGATCAAGTCGCCCCTGGAGATGACCTCTTTAATTTCGATTCTGCTCAAGTTATCAGATAATCCCGAATTGCTTACCGATATCGTGGAATGTCTGCAGGACCCGGTCGAGCTGGGAATCGGTATGGGTGGCCGTATAGCTGGTGCGGATGAGGGCCCGGCCGGGCGGGACCGCCGGCGAGACAATCGGATTGGTGAACAGGCCGGCCTCGGTTAACGCTTTCCAGAACGCGAATGTTTTCATATCCTCGCCGATATAAACCGGGACTATCGGAGTTTCCGTAGTGCCGATATCGTATCCCATCGCCTTGAATTCCCTGTGCATGCGCCGAGTGATTTCCCAGAGCCTGCGCCGGCGTTCCGGTTCCGATCTTAAAATTTTCAGCGTAGCCCTGACCGCTGCCACGGCCGCAGGCGGCGGCGAGGCCGAGAATATCAAGGCCCGCGAGAAATGCTTGATATAATGGATAACCTCCTCGTCGCCGGCGATGAAGCCGCCGATCGAGGCAAACGATTTCGAGAAAGTCCCCATGATCAGGTCGACTTTGTTCTCGAGATGATGGTGCTCGGCGGTGCCGCGGCCGTTTTCGCCTAACACCCCGATACTGTGGGCGTCATCCACCATAATGCGGGCATCGTGTTTTTGCGCCAGCTCCACGATACAAGGTAAGTTGGCGATATCGCCTTCCATCGAGAAGACACCGTCGGTGACAATAAGTTTGCCGCGGGCGTTGTGGTTGCGCTGTAACTGTCGCTCCAGGTCGGCCATATCGTTGTGCCGGTATTTGCGCAGCTCTCCGAATGACAGCCGGCAACCGTCGACAATGGAGGCATGGTTGGAGCGGTCGCCCAGGATGAGATCGTCTTTTCCCACCAGCGTGGCGATAGTGCCTTGGTTGGTTTGGAAACCGGTCGAGAATACCAGGACGGCCTGCCGCTGCATGAACTCGGCCAGCTCCTCCTCGAGCTTGACATGGATATCGAGCGTACCGTTCAAGAATCGCGATCCGGTACATCCCGAGCCGTATTTATCGACCGCCTTGTGAATTTCCTCGATAACATAAGGATGGTCGGTCAGCCCCAGATAATTGTTGGAGCCGATCATTATGACCTCTTTGCCTTCGCAAACTACAACCGTGCTCGGAAGTGATGAGATTTTTCGGAAGTAAGGATATAACCCCGCTGCCTCCACCTCACGCGCCGCCTCGAAATTCCTACACTTATCAAATAAATCCATTCAAAACCCCGATAGAGACATAAACGACTTGCAACAGACAACACCGTTAAATAACTTATGCCTGTTAAACTTTAAAATTACCCAAAGCGGGCTGAGAAGTCAAGGAAAAGGAATGGCAGAGGCGCTGGTAACGGGGGCAAACGGATTCGTGGGCTCGCATATATGCGAGGCCCTGATCGATGCCGGTTTTTCGGTCAGGGCGTTAGTCAGAAAAACATCAGACCTGACGAATCTAAAGGCGATACCGGTTAACCTGGTTTACGGCGACCTTGTCGATCTTGCTTCGCTTGGTGATGCGGTCGGGGGTGTCGATGCCATTATCAACAACGCCGGCTTGACAAAATCCATTCGACCGGAGGAATTTCACAAGGTTAATGTCCTGGGGACTGAAAATATGCTCAGGGTGGCGCTCGAGCATAATCGCGCGATCAAGCGATTTGTGCAGATGTCATCCACAGCCGCCTGCGGGCCATCTCAATCAAAGTCAGTCATAACCGAAGACCATCCTCCCGCTCCGCTAACCCATTATGGTCGCTCGAAGCTCGAGGCCGAGAGAACCGTTTTATCGTATCGGGACCGCTTGCCGGTGGTGATTCTGAGGCCATCGGCCGTATACGGGCCGCGCGATAAGGAGATGCTGAGATTTTTCAAGAGCGTGAAATTGGGTGTCAAGCCCGCATTTGGATGCAGCCAGAACTATATCAATTTTACGTTCGTCAGGGATTTGGCCCGTTCCGCGGTCAGTGCCATAAGGTCCGAGATAAAATCGGGCAGCGTATATTTCATTGCCGAAAAGCGGCCCTACTCTTACAGCGAGGCCGGCGATATCATTGCCGACATTTTGGACGTTCGGGCGCATACCCTTTACATGCCCGAGGCCATCATTGGCCTGGCGGGGCTGGTTTCGCAGGGAGTCGCCAGGATGCGGCGCAAGCCCTCGATATTCACCCGGGAGAAGGCGATCGAAATTGCGCAGAAGTATTGGCTGTTCGATACCTCCCGGGCTGAGCGTGACCTGAATTTCGCCGGCACCGATTTCGCAATCGGCGCCGCGGAGACAATCGCCTGGTACAAGGAGAGAGGATGGTTGTGAGCAATTACGACTTGAAGCGGGCGCGCTCATATTTCGCATTAGATAATGGCGTCACCTACCTCAATCACGCCTCGCACTCTCCTCTGGCGCTTCCGGTGCGAGAGGCTTTCGAGCGCTTTTTCGATTCCTGGCAGAAGACAGCGCATCGTCACGACCCCGAATCGTTCCGCATCTTCGAGGACGTGCGCGCCAGACTGGCCGGCATGATAGGCGCCTGGCCCGAGAGGGTCGGTCTTTCGCCGCACACGACATATGGCATGAACATTCTATCATCGGGATTGACCTGGAAGGCTGGCGACAATGTCGTCATCTCCGAAAAAGAGTTCCCGGCCAGCGTCTATCCCTGGTTGAGATTGAAGGACAAAGGGGTAGAGATAAAGTGGACAAAAACCAGAAATGGCTTCATCGATGAGGACGCTCTGATCGCCAATGTCGATAGCGGCACCAGGCTCATTCACACAAGCTGGGTTCAGTTCAACAACGGAAACCGCGTCGATCTGCGCACGCTGGGGGAATTTTGCGGCAACGGCGATGTTCTATTGAGTGTCGACGGCATCCAGGGAATGGGCGTAATGCCGATTGACACGCCTTCGCTCGGCATAGACCTTTTCACGTCCGGGTGCCAGAAGTGGATGCTGGGACCATGCGGAACCGGCTTCTACTACCTCTCTGAAAGAGCCGAGTCGCGAATTGAGCCGCCTCTGATGGGTTGGCTATCGGTCGACTGGGGCGCCGAATTTTCCGATCTCATGCGTTACGACCTATCCCCTCGTGTTGGCCCGTCGAGATACGAGATCGGCACCTATGCATTTCAGGATTGGCGCGGCCTTAATGCCGCCATTGAAATATTGTTATCATTCGATCCAGAGGAGAGATGGAACCAGGTCAAATCGCTGACACAAAGGGTGATTGACTTTGTCGAATCGAATGACCGGCTTCAACTGATTTCGCCGACCGACCCTGCGAGACGCTCGGGGATCGTCACATTTGAGTCGAACGATTCAAAGCGGCTTTTCGATAAGCTCTCGGCGCTCGGATTTGTGGTCAGTTACCGCGAGGGGGCGGTACGGATCTCGCCCCATTTCTACAATAGCCTGGAAGAGATCGAGCGGCTTATTGCAGCCGCGGGAGAATATTCGAGTTAGTGTCGGGCCATACCGCCATATGGACCACAGTGGAATCGCGGCCCAATATCATACTGCGCCCGACCGAGAAATTCCAGGGCAAGGTTTTTATTGACAGGGCCTGTGGGTTTGCGTAAAATAGCTTGTGCCGAAAGCAATCGGGATAATTCCGTCGCGGTATGGGTCAAAGAGGTTTCCGGGCAAGGCGCTGGCCCTCATCGCAGGAGTGCCCCTTGTGGTTCGGGTCCTGCAAAACGCTCAAAAATCCAAGTGCCTATCAGATGTCTTGGTTGCCTGCGATGACGATAGGATTGCAGAGGCCGTGATGCGATTTGGCGGTAAGGTGATAATGACAGGTCATGAGCATGTCACCGGAAGCGACCGCGTGGCCGAGGCGGCATCGCGGCTTGACTTCGACCTGGTGGTGAATATCCAGGGCGACGAACCCTTCTTGCCGCCGGAGGCAATCGACCGCGTGGTTGGGCTGCTGGGCGAACCTGATGTCGTCATGTCAACCGCCTGTTCGCCGATGGCGCTCTCGGACGGCGACAATCCGAACATCGTTAAGGTCGTGGCCGACCAGCGAGGCGACGCGCTTTACTTTTCGCGAAGCAGGATTCCGTTTTCGGGATCGCACGGCAGCGTCGATACAGGGCTTTTCAGGCACATTGGAATATACGGTTTCAGGCGCGATTTTCTCATCAAGTTCGCTGCTCTGCCGCGCACGCCGTTAGAGACGACAGAAAGCCTGGAGCAGCTTCGCGCCCTGGAACATGGGTATAAAATTCGAGTCGCGGTCGTCGAGTCGGTTTTCGCGGGCATCGATTCCGCGGAAGACATCGCGCGAGCGGAGGAGATATTGTCAAGACGGGGAGCTGGAAATGTCGAATAATGTCAAAAGGCCGAAATATATATTTGTAACCGGTGGGGTGGTGTCGTCGCTGGGAAAGGGGATCGCCGCCGCCTCGATAGGGCTCCTCTTGAAACAGCGGGGCCTCAAGGTCACCATGATGAAATGCGATCCCTATATCAATGTCGACCCCGGCACGATGAATCCTTTCCAGCACGGCGAGGTATTCGTGCTGGATGATGGCGCCGAGACCGACCTTGATCTCGGCCACTACGAACGATTCCTTGACATTGACCTTTCGCGCCTTTCAAATGTGACCTCGGGGCAGATTTATGACGCCGTCATTCAGCGGGAGCGCAGGGGTGGATACCTCGGGGCGACGGTCCAGGTCATCCCGCACGTGACCAATGAGATCAAAGAGCGTATCAAGCAACTGCCCGAGCGGGTCGGCGATGTTGACGTCGTCATTGTCGAGATCGGCGGCACGGTTGGCGACATCGAATCGCTGCCATTCCTGGAGGCCATTCGCCAACTGGCTTTGGAGGAAGAAGACGAGGACACCCTATTCATTCACTTGACGCTGGTGCCTTATTTTGAGGGTTCGGGAGAACTGAAGACGAAACCCACTCAGCACTCTGTCAAAGCCCTGCGCGAGATTGGAATCGATCCCGATATCCTGATCTGCCGAAGCCCCCAGCCGTTGACCAGAGAAATCAAGAAGAAAATCGGGCTTTATTGCAATGTGCCGCCGGAGGCGGTGATCCAGGACCTCGATATCGAGGTCATTTACGAGCTTCCCATACAATTCCATCGGGAACTGCTCGATAATCTGCTGGTGCATTACATGAAGCTTCTCTGCAAAGACCTCGACATCACCAATTGGGCGGCCATGGTCGGCCGCATGAAAAATCCACAGCACCAGGTGAGGGTCGGGGTCTGCGGCAAATACATCAATCTCAGGGATGCCTACAAGTCGATAATCGAGGCCTTCGCACACGCCGGCGGCGCCAACAGCGCCAGGGTGGAATTGGTTTGGATATCGTCCGAGAAGATTTCCGAGGATGGCCCGGCGACACACCTATCCGATATCGACGGGCTGCTTGTCCCGGGGGGGTTTGGCGAGCGGGGAATCGAGGGAAAGATCGAGGCCATTGGGTACGCCCGTACAAATGGGATACCGTTTTTGGGGATCTGCCTGGGACTGCAATGCGCCGTAATAGAGTTTGCCCGCAATGTCTGCGGGATTGCCGATGCGCACTCGTCGGAATTCGCGCCGGAGACCAAGATCCCGGTCATAGATTTCATGGAGGAGCAGAAGAAGATCACCGACAAAGGCGGCACCATGCGGCTGGGCAGCTATGCCTGCCGAATCAACCGCAGCAGCCTGGCACATCGGCTTTACGGCGTCCTTAACATTAACGAACGCCATCGGCACAGGTATGAGGTCAATAATGCTTTTCGGGCCAGGTTGGAGGAGTGCGGCATGGTTTGCTCAGGAGTCAACCCCGAAAGGGACTTGGTAGAGATGATCGAGTTACCCGATCATCCGTTTTTCATAGCGGGGCAGTTTCATCCCGAGTTGAAATCGCGGCCGATGAAACCCCATCCGCTTTTCGCGGGCCTGGTCGAGGCGGCCGTCAAATTCAAGGAGAGCAGGCTCGCTCCCAAAGATATCGAGAAGTCGTTGAAGTGATGAGATGCGTGTTGCCCCTCCGGCAAAGGTACTTCCCGATTCTGTTGTCGCTTTGCATCTCTGCCTTCCTGGTGCCGGGTTGCAGCCTGAAAAAGGAAAAACCCGTTCGTCAGCCGAGGATGCCTTATCCGGACGAGAAGATGTCCATATACTTGCAGGGCAAGGTCGATTCCATGCAATTTCTATGGTTCAAGGATATCAAGGCAACCGCATCAGCGTTCTGCAATGACGAGATGAGATCGGAGGGGAGTGTCTCTACCGCCGACGTTGTCGTATTGAGCGAAGAGTTGTTCCACGCCAGGGCGGAGGTGAGACTGCCAAATAAGGTGCTGTTGTTGACCATGGAGCGCCCATTCAAGCACCGGGGAAAAGACTCCATATGGCAGGTGACGAAGATGGAGGAGAAAAGTGTCGAATAAGCAAGTTAAGGTCGGCGGCGTGGTTGTCGGCGGCGACAGCCTGGTGCTGATTGCCGGCCCCTGCGCGGTTGAATCGGAGGAGATCACGTTTAAGGCCGCCGAGGCGGTGGCCCGCGCCCGCGACCAATACAAGATTCCAACCATCTTCAAGGCCTCCTACAAGAAGGCCAACCGCCTTTCAGCGAGTTCCTTTTCGACAATCGGTATCGGCCAGGCGCTTTCGATTCTGCAGGGTGTCAAGCGCCATTTCGAGCTGCCTATTCTGACTGACGTCCATAACATCGATGAGATTGACGTGGCGGCCGAGGTTGCCGACTGCCTTCAAATACCGGCTTTCCTGTCGCGCCAGACCGATCTGGTAGTCGAGGCCGCCAGGAGCATGCTGCCGGTCAATATCAAGAAAGGGCAGTTCCTGGCGCCGGAGGATATGAAGCCATTGGCTGAAAAGGTCCTCGCGACCGGGAACAAACAGGTCATGATAACCGAGCGCGGAACAAGTTTCGGCTACCGCGACCTGATCGTCGATTTCCGCGGGCTGGTGATAATGAAGGGGTTCGGCTTCCCGGTCATTTTCGATTGCACGCACTCGGTGCAGAAGCCGGGAGCCGGAGGCGGGACATCCGGCGGCGATCCGCGCTTCATAATTCCATTAGCCCGGGCGGCCGTGGCGGTGGGGGTCGACGCCATCTTTGTGGAGACGCATCCCGACCCGGCCAACGCCCTCTCGGACCGCGAATGCCAGCTTCCGACCTCAAGGCTGAATGAACTGGTGGAGAGCATTCTCAGCATAGGATAATTACCGGATTGTGCGTCAGGATGGAGTCCATGTGGACGACATCCTGACGCGTCTTGCTTCCCAATACTCATGCCACGTAACTGGGTAAATATCTATGTCGATGGCGCGGTGCATCACGTGACAGGCACCGTTCATCAATGGCAGCCCGCGCTTCTCTATCCGGAGATCACTGATATATTGTACGATGAAATGGCGGAAAAGCTAAGGATATGGCAAGTTAAACTATGTGGCTTTGTCATAATGCCGGAGCATTTTCATTTACTGACGATGGCTGAAAGCGGGTCCAACGTGGAGCGGTTCATTCATGGATTCAGGCGGTCGGTATCCAGTAAAGCCCGGCAAATTATCACCGTAACAAACCGACTTTTAAAACCTACTGTATCCTGAATAATACCCACACATGTTTATTCTTCCAGAAGACAGCCGGAAAATCCGCATTTAGATTTTGGAAAGAAAAACCCAGAGTATTCCCAATGGACCGAGAGAAGGATGTGCTCCGCATCTTACGATATATCCATAATAACCCCGTTAAGAGGGGGCTGGTGAAAAACCCCGAAGATTGGGAGCATTCCAGTTTCCGATATTACGAATTTGGCGAACAATGCAGACTTAAAGTGGGAATGAATTAAGGCATCGGCGTCAGGATGTCGCGTTCATACGCTCCATCCTGACGCACCCTGAATTGGTTGAGAGCATCCTGAGCGCAGGTCAATTAACAGATCAGCTCTTTATAGTTCTCCAGCGCCCGGGCGAAAGCCTCGATATCCTCGGCGCTATGCAGAGCCATGGGCGTGATACGCAAGCATCCCTGCATCTGCCCGCCAAGATTGGCCTGAACGGTGATTGTCAGGAAGCCATCCTCGAATAGGTTTGCTTGAAGCCGCTCGGAATCGCTGCAGGGAAGCAACATTACCATGCTCTCGCCGTGGATGATATCGATGCCGCGCTTCTTACATTTTTCTATTATGGCGGCTTTCGCTCTGCGCAACAATTCCATGAGACCGGGGCCATTGTCTAACAATTCAATCGCTTTCAGGGCCGCCGCCGCTGAGACGGCGGAAAGCGATGTCGAATATTCGTACGGACGAAAGAATGACGTTAGATACTGCAAGTTCAATTCATCATAGGCCAAAAACCCGCCCTGGGAACCGAGGGCTTTGGACAAGGTCCCCATAAGGAATTCAGCCGCGCCCTTGAGATTGAAATGCTCTTCTATGCCACGCCCATTTTTACCAAGACATCCAGTGGCATGGGCTTCATCCAAAATCAAGATAAATCCGGTTTTCTTCTTTAGCGAAATTAGGCGATCGAGCGGTGCGATATCGCCATCGACGGTGAAAACCGATGGCAGGGAGACGACGCAGGTGTGGTCTTTATTGTCGCCAATGCCTTTTTCGAGCTCCTCCAGGTGAGCATGGTCGAACCTGACGATCCGCGATTTCCTGGCCAGCCTGACACCATCCATGGCCGAAGGATGATGCCGCCGATCGACAAAAAAGACAGTCTGTTCGCTATCGAGGGCGTGATGGATGGCCTGATTGGCCTGATACCCCGAGGGAAACAGCACGGCGCGATCACGGCTCTCAAAACGTGCGATCTGGTTTTTCAGTTTCTCGTGGACGGCCGTGGTACCGGTGGTTCCGGGGGCGCCGCCGGTGCCGACGCCGAAACTGCGCGCGGCCTCGGAGGCCGCCGCGATGACCTCCGGATGCGCCGAAAGTCCGAGGTAATCATTGGAACTGAAAATAGTCACTTCACGCCCAGCCACCCTGGCCTTGCATCCGCGCCGATCTTCTAAAATAAAATGCAATATATTCTCCCCGGACTTATAGGCGTAACATCATGCCAATATGCGTAGTCTGATGTTGCCTAACAACATTTATTTGAGCAATCTTCTCGCCGGGCTCGATTCTTCCCGTGAATTGCGCGTTTAGACCAGCGACAAAACGGGCGGCCATCTTCCTTTTGCTGAAAGATTCGCGGAGGAAGAAGGGCCGCCCACAAACGTAGAATCAGCTATTTCGCCAAGATCATTTTGCGCGTGATCGAATCCCCCGTAGCAGTCAGTCTGTAGAAGTATGTCCCGGACGCCACATCCGAGGCATCCCAATTAACGCTGTAGGCTCCGGCGGCCAAATCAGCGTCGAGCAGGCAATCGACCTTATTTCCGAGCAGATCGAGTATCGCGAGGCTTACGCGCGAAGCCGTCTTTATCTCGAAATCGATTTTGGTGACGGCGTTGAACGGATTGGGGTAATTCTGCGCCAGCGAAAAGACTCCAGGAATCTCGGGCTCGTCGGCTCGGTTTGAGCCCCCGATATTCAGGAACACCAGGACACATGGTTGGCCGGATAATCCCATGGCCAGATCCAGAAGGCTATCGCCGTTGACATCACCGAATGCCAGCGCCGTTCCCATGCCGCTGCCATCATATAGCCATGATGGCGTTGATTCCAGTGTGCCGGCGACATTCAAATATACTCTCAGGTGGCCGTTGGAGAATTCGACCGTCGCCAGGTCGGGATCGCCGTCACCATCGATGTCGCCCCAGGCGATATCCTGGCAGCCATGATAAGCGTTGTTCGATTGCCAGATCGGCGTGGAACCAAGTTGTCCGGAGACGTTGTCGAAAAGCCAGGTTGGCTCGGTTGCTCCGATGGCCAACTCCGGGAAAGAGTCATTGTCAACGTCGCCGAATGCGATCCCCTTGTCGCTCCTGGTTGAACCACTCGTCCAAGAAGGAGTAGTCCCGATCGTGCCCTGGTCGTTAGGGTAAACGCAGCTTTCGTAATTAACCCACTTTGAGACAGCCAGTTCGTACCAGCCGTCGTTATTGACATCGCCCCAGCTGACAAAGCCCGATATAGCCAGGTCCGCCGATTGCCAGGCCGGGGTGGGATTCAATCCGGCGCCGGTGTTCTCGTAGATATAGACCGGCCTCGTCGGATCGGGGCTGACACCCTGATTTGATGTCGCCATATCGATATCGCCGTCATTATCATGATCGCAAGGGGCGCAGCCGGTGCTGAAAGTTATGTCGGTGGCCTGCCAGCCGGGGCTGTCGGCCAGGCCTCCGGATGAGCCAAAATAGATGGCATTCAGGTCAAATGTGAAATCGCCCCTGGCGACGAACAGATCCAGGTAGCCGTTGGTATCGAAATCGGCCCATTTGATATCGGTGGTCGATTTTTCATCCGTTGACCACCAGGACGGAGTCGATTCCAACTGGCCGTCGTTATTGACCAGCATAAAATCGCGCCAGTCGTCATACGGAGGGTAGCTTTGCGAATGATAACACCCCACCGCCAGGTCGAGATCGCCGTCGTTGTCGAAATCGCCGAAATTCATGCCGCCCACCTGCATTCGGAGGTTCAGAGAGTAATCCGGAGTGTCGGGCAACGGCACTTCGTCGGTGGCGATATCGATATGTCCGGGTTCGGTCGATATCATGCCCATCTGCCAGCCGTCCTCGGATATCTCGATACCCTGCGACGGACTCGCCCCGAAGATCAAGAACAGTGTCAATAGCATTCTCACCATAGTATCACCCACTTTGTTGATTTTATCGGTTTCACCGTGGGCGACTATCAGTTTAACTGACGGCCTACCCACCCTCAAGGCAGATTATTAATTGTCTGATGTCAAGCCCAATAGCAAAGTAACTGCGATAATTGTCGGGCGCGACAAAGATTATTGGGAACCCGCCGTAATCGAATCGAGGGGGCTTCCCTGCCGCGCCATAGCCAATTAAATAAACAATATCTATGCCATCCGCAATTCCAATATTATTGATTCTGTTCGATAACAAGTGGATAGGGTCAAGTCTGCAGCATCCGGGCTGCGACACCCATTAGCCTATTTTTCATGCAAACGCTCTAATATGCCTGGGGACGACCTCATTTTGAATGATTGCGATCCCGTCAGGGCAATAGAATTTCCGCGTGAATGCGCCTCAAACATGAAATTCGCCTAATTTATATTGACAATAAAATGGATACGTGCTTACATTTCCAATCGGGGCCTTTGCAAATCTCGATAAAGCGAAAGGCGGGTGCGATGTGTGGTTGGCGATTCTATTCCTGTCTGATTACCCTGATCTTAATTATCTTCAGTCCCGAGATATCCGTGGCTCAGGCGCATCCCACCGATTCCTTGAAAATCGCAATATCCGACACATCCCATGTTCAGATATTGAAACTCAAGGATGGTTCCGAGGTAATCGGCCGGACCATCGAGATCGGTGAAGACGACATCCTATTCCAATCGAACCTGGGGACAAACCGAGTGAGAAAATCGGATATCGCGCAAATCACTACCATTCCGAGGGAATCGGCCAAGCCCGGAGGCTACTGGTTCCCAAACCCCAATGTCACCAGGCTCTATTTTGCTCCGACCGGCAGAATGTTGAAGAAGGGCCAGGGGTACTTTTCGGACTATTATCTCTTTTTCCCGGGCTTAACCGGCGCGTTTTCGGATAGAGTTTCAGTAGGCGCGGGATTTTCGCTTTTTCCGGGCGTAGGCCTTGAAAAGCAACTGTATTATTTAACACCCGAAATAGGCCTTTATCAGTCGGAACGCCTGAACTTTGCGGTGGGCGGCATTTACGCCGCCGCGCCGGGATGGGATATCGACGGCGATGACATCCCTACGTTTGGGGCGGTGTATGGCATTGGAAGCTGCGGGCCGCCCGACGCTTTTCTCACAGGCGGCCTGGCTTTCGCGTTTGCCGAAGACGATTTCGAGGGTCGACCCGCTGTTCTAATCGGCGGCCAGGGACGCCTCTCCAGGAATATTGCATTTGTTTCGGAGAATTGGAAATTCCCGGGAGCCGATTTTGTTCTGACATCATACGGCCTCAGGTTTTTTGGTTCGAGAATGAGTTTCGACCTTGGCTTTTTCAATACCATGGGTGGCGAGGACGGAATCGGCTTCCCCGGCCTCCCCTGGGTGGATTTTGTCTATAATTTCAAATAGGGCATGCGGCCACGGAAATTCTCTATAAGCACGTGGTTCGATTAATGGAATTGTTATTCAACCAGCGCCCGCGCGGCCGAAAGCCCTGCCAGGTAACCGGTGGAAAACGCCATCTGGAAATTATACCCGCCCCAGGGGCCGAGCAGATCAAGAACCTCACCTGCAAAATATAAATTCCTGACCTTTTTCGAGCGCATCGTTTCGGGATCGATCTCCTCGGTGGCAACACCTCCGAGGACGGCTCTTGTTTCATTGAAGGGCCTGGGCCGCCTGATCGTCAGGTGAAAATCCTTGACCCACATCAACAGGAGCTTCCTTTCAAGGTACGACAGGTTGGCCACGGGTTTATCGGAGTGAATCCTCACTACCTTGCTCATGACAGCGCGCAGTCGTTCCGGGATATAGTCCCGGAGCAAAGCTCCGACCGTTATCTTGGGAGAGTTCGCCACCTGTTGCGTGAACCATGTATCGAGATCTTTCTTCTTGATATCGGGCATCATATCGATATGGAATTCGACACGATGCTGTTTCCCATCCTCGCGCCCGAGCAGTCCGATGATCCTGGCGGAATGGGTAAACACCAGATCCCCCTCGATTCCGTAGCTGGTGAACTTAAGGCTTCCGCGATCCGAAAACTGCGGCTCATCATCGCAAGTCACCTGAATTTTGCAGTCGGGAAATTCGGATTCGGCCAGGCTTTTGCCATATCTTTCCATTGTCTCGAGGCCCACCATGGCCGGCAGAATTTGTGTCACCGTGTGCCCCGCTTTGCGCGCAAATTGATAGCCGTCGCCGGTAGCGCCTCTTGCCGGCGATGCCACCGAGCCACAGGCTATGATTACCGACGATACGGGATATTCGACAGAATTCACGACCACGGCGGTCACCAGGTTTTTGCCGAAGACGATATCGGAAACTTTCGAGGATTTCCTGATGACGGCGCCGGCCGCCTCGGCGGCCCTGCCAAGCCTGGTGGGCAAATCGGGCGCCACATCGGGTACGACCACCAGGTGACTGCTGCCGTTGGGAGTTAATTTGATTCCCATGGCGGCCAGATGTCGAGAGAGATCCTCCAACCCGAATGCATTCAGGGCCGGGAGTATGAATTTCTCCTTGTCTCCAAAGGCCCTGGCCAGCTTGTCGTCGGGAAGATTCTCCGAGATAAACAGTGGTCCGGATGATAACGAGCGGAGTTTCTTGCCGGGTTCGGGATTCTTGTCGAATAATATGATATTGTCGCAATGTTCAGCGGCGGTCTGGGCAGCGGTCATGCCGGCCGGCCCGCCGCCTATCACAACAACAGGACGCTTCTTTTCCGGTTTTTTTGCTTTCCGTGTACTTGCCATTAATTCAAACCGAATATTATAAGCCACAAATCTATTGCTTTGAATATTGTGAGGTCAATATACAAAGCCGAAAAGGACTGTCAAGATATATTCATTTTGATAGAATTGCGTCCGGAAAAGGTCATCTGCCGGCAGAGTATTTTATCTTTCGGGTGGCGGCGTCCATGATCTGCGCTCGGTAATTCTCGGCGGCGGCCCGAATTTTCTGGCGAAAGTTTTTTTCCTGGCCGCCGGCGTAGATAACGCCCCTGGCGATATTTATTATCGCCAGCTCCGCTCTACCGTTCGAGCCGGCATCGACCGACCTTTCCAGGTCACCGCCCTGCGCGCCCACCCCCGGTATAAGTATGGGTATTTCGCCTCCGACCTTTTTTCTGACCGCCTCCAGCTCAGAAACGACGGTCGCCCCCACGACCAACCCGACATTGTCATTCTTGTTCCATTCCGGCACCAGCGACGCCACCAGAAGGTACAGATCAGTGGTCGAGGCGCCGAAGAATTCCGCGAATGTCCTGGCCTTGGCCTGGGGTGTCATCCATTCTGCCGATGGTGGATTTTCAAGAAGGACGATCTTTTTCTGAAGCTCAAACGCGGATGGATTTGAGGTCAGGCAGAGGACGAAAACGCCCTTGTCGACGTAATCGAGGAATGGCTGAAACGAATCGGTTCCCATATAGGGACTGACCGTGACAGCATCGGCGCCGATTATCTCGAATGCCGAGCGGGCATACATTTTGGCAGTATTACCGATGTCGCCGCGCTTGAAATCGAGTATCAACGGTATATTCTCGGGGATCGATTTCGCCGTCTCGATGAGTAGTTCCCAACCCTGCGATCCAAGGCTTTCATAAAAGGCGCCGTTGGGCTTATAGGCGCAAACCAGGTCGCAAGTAGCCTCGATCACGGCCCGATTGAATTTCAATATGGCATCGATATCATGCCCCAGATGCTCGGGTATCTGGGATAGATCGGGGTCAAGCCCCACGCAGAGCCAGCTATTGTTCTTGCGCGCCGCCCCAATTAGTTTCTCCTTGAACGTCATGATCGTCGCACCTTGCCAATAATATCTTTCACGCTTTTTTCATGGTGTCTTGCCAGGTAATCCCGAAGGCCATCGATTATCTTAAGCGGCGCCATGGGATCGATGAAGCAGGCCGTCCCGACCTCCACGGCGCTGGCTCCGGCCAGCATAAACTGCACGGCGTCGGAGGCGGTCATTATCCCCCCCATGCCAATGACAGGCACTTTCACAGTGTTTGCTACTTTGTAGACCATGGCCAGAGCAACCGGCCTTATTGCCGGACCGGACAAGCCTCCGCATTTGTTGGAGAGCTTGAAAGATCTCTTCTCGATATCGATAACGGTCCCCACCAGGGTATTTATGAGCGAGATGGCGTCGGCGCCGTTAGCGACCACGCTTTTGGCAATCTCCACGATATCAGTGACGTTAGGCGAGAGCTTGGCAATAACCGGCTGCTTGGCCCGGCGTTTTATCTCGGCTATGACCCTGCCGGCCGGCTCGCGATAGGCGCCGAATTCCAATCCTCCCTCATCCACATTGGGACAGGATATGTTGGCCTCGATAGCGGCGATGCCATCGCATTCCGCCAGCCTCTCCGTCATCTTGACATATTCCTCGACCCTCGATCCGGCGATACTGACAATGCAGGCCGTATCGAATTGCCGCAGGAAAGGGAGTTTCTCGAAAATAAATTTATCTATGCCGACATTGCTCAAGCCAATGGCGTTAAGCATGCCGGAGTCGGTTTCGACAACCTTGGGCGGAGGATGTCCCTCGCGGGGGAGATAAGTCAGCGATTTGGTGACGATCCCCCCCAGGCGTGAAATGTCATATATCTCGCTGGCCTCCTCGCCATAGGAGAAGCATCCCGAGGCGGTAAGAACGGGGTTTTTCAAGCGGACTCCCGCAATATTTACGGAGAGATCGATCATCAATCCCACATGACCTCGCCGGCGGAGAAGACAGGTCCCTCGATACAAACCCGTTTAAGATGGTAGTCGCATCTATCATCAGTGGGTCCTCGATCTGCGGGCGGATGGACCCTGACTGCGCATCCCGAACAAATGCCATAGCCGCATGGCATCAGCGCCTCGAGCGAGAGAAAGCCCGACAAATTTCCTCGAGCCAGGAGGAGATCAACTTCCCGGAGCATGGCGTTTGGGCCGCAGGCATAGACTGTCACCTTTTGTCTTGGCGCAAGTTCTTGTTCGAGGACATCGACCACGGTCCCCCGGCGGCCCGCGGTGCCATCATCGGTGCAAATGACGGGTCTAAGGCCCAACTCGAAAAGCCGGGCTTCGTTCAGAAGCTCCAATTTGGATTTGGCTCCGGCGATAAACGTCATTTTATGTGGCGAAAGGCCCTTCTCCACGGCATCCTTCGCCAAAAAATAGAGGGGCGGCAGACCTATTCCGCCGGCCGCCAATATAACGTCCAAGTTGCCGTCGACAGCAGGGAATCCGTTGCCCAGGGGGCCGAATAGATGCATGAGTTCACCCGGCCGCCGCGCCGCCATCTGGGCGGTGCCGCTGCCGTAAATCCTGAACATGATAGTGAGGTGAGCCGTTACGGGGTCGGCATCATGAATCGAAAAGGGACGAGGCCAAAGCGGGAAACAGTCATCGCTGGTCTTGACTTGAATGAACTGACCCGGCTTGGCGGCTGTCGCGATATCGCCTGCATCAAACACAAGCTTATATATGGAAGACGAAACTGCCTCGACGGCAATTATGGGGTAGAAGCCTGCGTATTTTATCTACGGACCTCTTTCATACCTGTCGCGATAGGGATCGTTGAATATGTTGATATCCGGTCGCTTAAAGGAGATGCTGTACTGGAAATAGCCGTCAAGTTGCGCCAGATCCAGCTCCGAAATGTCGAATTCTGTTCTTATCAAAGATTCGGTTGCCGCCGAATCGATGGCGTACTCTCCCGACGGGCCAATTATCTCGTAGTCTTTGACGATCCCGGCGATATCGAGCCTTATCTTGAAAATGACCTTGCCTTTGAGTTCCCTGGAGAGAAGCGCCTCGGGGTATATAAATTCCTCGACCCTCTTCGTCCTGGGCGCCAGAGGGAGATCGCCGGCCAGAGATTGAGCGGCAGTATCGGCCTCAGCCCCTTCCTGAGAAGGCGGCTTTTGCACATCCTGCGGTTGCTGGCTCTGCCGCGGCGGCGTGCGGCGCTTATCATTTCCGGATGCTGTGCCCAGTCTCTGGCTGGCAGCCTGCGCATATACCGTTTCGGGGTATTTTTCCGCGACCGAGGCGTAGGCAAAAAAGGCCGAACTGTCCTCGACACCTTTGACCTGATCGAGGATCCAGGCGGCGGCAAATGCGGCTTTGGGGGCCAGGTCGGGATAATTCCCGGCAATGTATCTGAAAAGAGTAAGCGCGGAATCAGGACTATTAGCGAAAAAGACCAGGCTCTCGGCAGCCGCATAAAGGCCAAGCGCATTACCTGTAAGGTCAAATGGGGAATTCATGATTTCCGCCGCCCGCGCGGCCTGGGGTGATTCGCGATATTCGGAAATGACTCTCCGCAGGTATGTATACGCGGCCGTGGTATCGCCACGGTCGAGTTCTACTTGAGCAGCCGCCAAAAGCGATTTTGGGGCATATGGAGATTCGGGGTGTTCCTTGGCAATCATGAGGTATTCGTTGATGGCGGAGTCGGGACGATTTAACTCATACGCGTAAAGCTCGGAAAGCAAATATCGGGTTTCAATTCCAGCTTTGAGTATGGCCGCCCTGAGGCTATCCTCGTTCGTTGATCCCCGGGCAGAGGGGGTGCCGGCTGGAGCGACAGCCGCCGGCGTCATCACCTGTGCGGAGGTATCCTGTCGGCCCGGAAGGACGGTATCGATCATACTCGGGATTGCCCGTGCCAGCGTATCGGGCGATAAATCGGCGTTCAGGAGCGTCATCAGGCGAGCGGCACGAAGCGAATCGTCCGGCGTGGCGATGGAAGGGATCGAGAACTCTTCTTGTTCGTTGCCGCGAAATGTCGTATCGCCGATAACAGCGCTTGATAATGAATCGACACCGGATCGTATGACTGAATCGGAATTCGAGATCGAGGGTGGCGGAATGGAATCTTCTTTGATAAGCTCCGGCTGGACCGCTAACGTGTCGAAAGCCGGCTCAACTTGACCGGAATCCGCAACCGCGCCCGATGAATCGATGCCGGCTGGGGCCGGCTGAATGTCGGGGGCCGTGGAAGGCTGAAGATCGCCGCCCAATGAACTTAACTCTTCGGCCCTCTTGAGCGAATCCGCCCGTTGAAGCTCCGCCTGATACGACTCGAGCTTGGCAATCTGCGCGGAACGCGCCAGGGCGAGATTCTTGAATTGGGAATTCGGCGTCTCCTGTTGGGCCTTGGCAAACGCATCTTTGGCCCCTGCCAGATCGAACTTGTCATTTTGATATATGAGGCCGAGTTTGTAAAAAGCCTCGGCCGATTCATTGGTCTTGGGGTTCGACGTCGTGACATTCTGATAAGTTTCAATTGCCTTATCGATGTCGCCCTGGAGGTAATGGCCCTCGGCCACGCGCAAGCGAATCTCGCCGGAACGCGAGAAGTAACGCTCGTCCTTGGCCAGTCTGTCCAGGATTCTCATGCCCAGCTCGACTGAATCGCTCTTGAGGGCGGCCGTTGCGGAGGCCAGGGTAGCCTCAAAATAAAGAAGGCGGTCCGGGTTGAATTTCACGACAGCGGCATAGGCCTGGTATGCTCCAGTGAAATGGTTTTGTTTTTCACGACAGAAGCCCAAATTATATGTGGCTCTGGCGGAGGAATCTCCTCCGGGAAATTTGGCCACATAGTCGGCAAAATACTCATCGGCCTGGCGGTAATTCTCCGACATCATCTCCATGGCCCCCTCGGCGAAGAGCATATCATCCAGGTAGGGGCTTTTCCCGTAGGTGTCTTCGAGAGCGGCGAAAGCGGATAGAGCCTGGTCGTTGTGACCGAGGAACATCTCGCACAAACCCATGTAATAATACGATTCGTCGGCGAATTTCGATTTCGGGTGGTTAGTAACGAGTTCTTTGAACCTTCTGTCGGCGGGCAGATAATCACCCATGTTGTAATATGATTTACCGATCAGCCATAGGGCATCATCGACCCACTTGGAATTAGGGTGATATTGAAGGACCTGGTTGGCCTTGGCGATAGCATCCTTATAGAGGTTTTTCTCCTGCATGTTAACCATCGAGCCGGTTTGCTCTCTGGGCTGCGGCCCCTGGGATGGAATTGCGGGCGAGCGTTGACCGGGCGGCGTGACCGGCGACAGTGGCGTCTGGCCCATCCTTTCCAAATTTTGGGCCTGGCTTTTCTCGGCCTCCTCGAATTTTTGTTTGGCGTGGAAAAAAGTATTGTAGTAGACACAAGCGGAGCCGAGTATAAGGATAACCAAGAAAAGAGGAATCGCTGCCTGATGACGCCGACTAAACATCTTAGAAATAATATATAGCTATTGCACCCCGATGTTCCAAGCAAAAAATTTAGGGCTCATACCAAACTCATTACATTATAGGGCAAGGAGTTATTGGCACAAATGAAACGTCCGACGGAAGCGGCTCCGTCGGACGCCGATGATCTATCCGGCTGTGCGTTACCCGCCAAAGAATGCCGTCAAGCTGTTCACATATCCTCTCAAGAAGATCACCCTCTGAACCAGCAGAGCGATACGGCCCATTACAGTCATCCCGAAGCCGGCTCCGAAGCCGATCATGATGACGTAAATACCGATCCTGGAAATTACCCCCATGGAGCCCTTATGGGCAGCCGAGAAGAAGAAGTAAACCAGGGCGGAGAGTACTCCCACGATAATGAGGAACGAGGAGATCCCGGCAGCATCGAACGTGAGGGGTTGGTTGATAGTGGCCTCGAGTTGGCGGAATAGCGAGGCGTAGAGAGACAAGGTGATCGTGATGCCAGAGGAGATGCCGATGTAGAAGGCGATCGAGTAACGCGAGACCCACGACCACTTTTTCGAAAAGCGAGTCCACATCATGAGCCCGAGCATGGTCGGGATGATGTATTCGTACCTGCCATCATGAGCCAAGCGGTTCCAGACAACCGGTACAAAATTGGTATGGAAAAGGAGCATGGTCCAGTATCCCGTTGCAACGCCGGCTACCAGGCGCTCGGCGAACTTGTAGAACGGGTTATCCCTATAGAGGAAGCTGAAGATGCACAATGTCAGGAAGGCCGCCAGGCCATTGAGTAACAATTGTCCGCCGGTCATTGGGCACCTCCTATTGTCTTCTTCTGCCGTCTCGTGGCGAAATAGGCGACGTTGGACATCACGATAAACAAAATAATCACCGAGTGGGCTACGAGCTGGTAAGAGACCTGTTCTTTTCCCTGGCCGGGCTTGCCGATCATTTGCTCATATTCGGCAGCGCCCTTGACACCGGGGATAATCCCAAAGATCTGGTCCGATTGTAGATACTGGTAATAATCGGCAGCCATGACCCCCGTAATTCCTATCGCCAATGGAAAATTAAAGCGGCCGTTGCCGTATACGATCCACATATCAGCGGTATTGCCGGCCGTCAGATCGATCACGCCCCGGACATTGTTGAAGTTCTTGACGCCTTGCATGATGGGCAGCGAATCCAAGGGAGTACCGTAGTAGTCCTGTGGGAACGGGACGCGGAAATCGGTGCCCATGAGCATGATCGTGATGGCCGGATAGGGGCGATAGCCGAGGAAGGCGTAGTCGACTCCATATTGCCTGTTATACTCTTTGCCGATACGGGTGGTGATCTCCTCAACCATGCCCGGTCCGAACTGCGCCAGGGTCACGATGATTACCTTGCGGTCCTCGGAGAAGGCGTGCTTGAGAATCGCCTCGGCCATAGGATTCAACTCCGCCATCGACGACGGGTCGTAATCCATCGCCAAAAAGAGGGGATTGTTAGAATCGGTGTTTTCCACAAAGTCGTGAACATTCTTCACTTCTTTTGAAACCGGCACCGGAACCGTAAACGGGATAATGGCAGGTATGATCACCGCCAGACCGATGGCCAGGTAGATCCAGCGACGGTCTATTTTCATCATCTGTTCTAAGAATCTCATAACCGTCACCCCCTAATCCCGGCCCATATAGGTTCGTTCAATTCCAAGTATTATCTTAATCGCCGTGGCGGTGGCGCCCAACGCAATCCCCATGGCGATGGCGCGCTTGGCGGCCATGTTGGGCACCATCAGGATCTTCTCGACCAGCCAGTTGTTGATGTCCGATATGGGCCCCATTGGGATGAACCGCATCATGATGATGA
Organism: candidate division Zixibacteria bacterium RBG_16_53_22; assembly: GCA_001775395.1. Classification (GTDB taxonomy): domain Bacteria; phylum Zixibacteria; class MSB-5A5; order UBA10806; family UBA10806; genus UBA10806. The sequence continues at coordinate 59,366 of MEWP01000013.1, forward strand.
AAGCGGTCAAAAGCAATATGGTTGCCAACACTGAACGCGCCCGGAAGGCCCGATAGGCGGCCGATGCCACGAAAAATGCCAGCAGCGAGAATATGGTCGACTGAATCGGAATCAGGACGCTCTGGAATATGGCCAGATGCACCCCCTTGGTGCGCCATTCGGGCATCCAGCCGCTGATTACCATAACAAGAAAGCCCATAAGAAGAATTGCGGAGTAGAATCTCTCGTCCGCGGCTTTCAATTTATTGACATTGGCTTTCAGCAGGCTCCAGATTCCCAGGGGAAGCGACAGGATGCCGATCACCATCACCCAGTCATTAAGGAATTCGAAGAGTTTTTCCGAGCTAATAAATGGAATGAACAGGAATCTGCCCGGAAAGAAATATTGAAGAAACATGATTATACCCGTAACCATGACAATCATTAACGGTATTTCTCTTTTCATCGCGCACTCCCGGTTACAGGTTAATGGTTACAAGGTTTCTGAGGAATGGCCAGCCGGCAGTAATGGCGATCGCCCCGAGGATGATAAAGGCCATTACGATTGCCTTGGTGTAATCCTGGGCCTTTAATGTCCCCAACTGGACCGGTTCCTGCGAGAGGTATGCCGAGGCGGCGTAGAGCTCCTCGCCGATCAAAGTGTAATCGGTGGCCGCGACAAAGAATGGCAGCTGGGCCACCTGGTCGGTGCCGGAGATCTGAATCGAGCCGGCGATATTGCCGGTTTCGGCCAAGATCAGCGATTCGGCATAAAAAACGCCCATATAGAAATTTGTAGCGGGATGCTCGCGAAGCATGATACCATTGACTGCGGCTACGTAGGGGAATTGCATTGAGGTTACGAAGAAGACGTTCTCCGGATTGTACTGGTCGGGGCGTCCGGCCTCAAGGTAGGCAGTCCGGACCGTTTCCTGGGCCACGGCAAGGACCACTGGATCCTGCACTGGCACAATTACCTTGGTCTGGTATTCGGCGGTTCGCTTGGCCACGCGCGACAAAATCGTAAAGCCAGCGATCGTGGCGATGTCGCCGGCAGTACCCAGCCCCAGGATGTAGAGGATCGGTTTGCCCATCTCGGTTGCCCGCCCGATAGCGTCATCCACCGCATTTATACCAGCCAGGGGCCTGACATACATCTTCTTGCCTTTTCGAGCTGAGGAGATGAAAATTATCAGGAACACCGTAAATGTAATAGCGGCCACTCCGATCGGAATCTTGCCGGTGTGAATCCAATTTTCAATAGTCGTGCCGGAGGCAACGCTGGAAAATTCCGAGCGCACCTGATTGTCGGAAATGGCCAGGATCTTGTAAAACCAGGTGCTGTTGACCGGCATGAAATTGGGATTGGGATGTTCGCTGTTGGGCTCGGTTTCATCGAAATCGACATACTCGGTTATCCCTCTCGGCACCACCCCGCGCGAGATAAATTCACCGTCAGGCGAACCTGCCCGGAACACCTCATAGATGGCGACATTGTTGAGTCCCGCGCTGTCATCTGGCGACAGGTCCCATTTGACAATAAGGCCGTGTCCAGCGTCATTTGGCCTGTCAACAACCCGGACATTTGTCGGAGGCGCCGGGGCCGGCGGGGCCAGGCCTGCACTATCCGGTATCGCCTCCTGACCGATGGCCAGGCTGGAGCTAATTATGACAAGACACAATAACATAATGAGTTTTTTTGTCATAAACTCTCCTTAAAATTTAGACCACACATCTAAAAAACAAAGTAGAATAGAATTCAATGCTGCGTCTGACCTATGGCTGGCTTAACAACGATAAATTGGCTGTTGGTATCAGGGTGGCCAAATGAGGGAAAATCCAGAATAGGAACCTCCATGTTAACTCCGCCACCAAAAATCATGCGGTTATGATACTATAATCAATATGGGATGGAAACATAATTTTTCGATGCCGACGGCCGGCACGCTGAAGCTCGGCGCCCCGGACCCCG
>MEWP01000013.1:61325-81519 GCA_001775395.1 candidate division Zixibacteria bacterium RBG_16_53_22
CCGCGGGGCCGACGCCCGAAGGGGCGAGAAACCCCTCACCACAAATGCCGGCCCTCCCTGCCAGGCACCTGTCAATGCCGAGCTAATTCCCGTCAGGGGCGCCGCCGGGGTTTCCGCTCTCGGCCGCCAGGCCGAGGGCCGGCCCCGCGGGGTCCGGGGGATACGGTATTATTTGCCGATATACTTCTCGGGTTCCTTATCGAATTTCTGCTTGCAGGACAAATTACAGAAAAAGAAGGTCTGGCCCTTGTACTCCGACTTTCCGGCCGCCTTGTTTTCGTCAATCCGCATTTTGCAGACAGGATCGATTACCATTGTACTCCTCGCATTATTTCCTGATCAGCCTCGCCCGTTTAAGGCGAAGAGAATTGGTCACCACGAATACCGACGAGAATGCCATGGCGGCCGAGGCTATCATGGGATTCAGAAGCCCCGCCTTACCCATAAACGGATACAGCAGTCCGGCAGCAATCGGTATTCCTACTATATTATAAATAAATGCCCAGAATAGATTCCATTTTATGGTACGAAGCGTTTTCTGTGAAAGCTCGATAGCCTTGATCACTCCGGATAGCTCACCGCTTATCAGGGTGATATCGGACGCCTCCAGTGCCACGTCAGTGCCAGATCCGACCGCAATCCCGATATCAGCTTGCGCCAGCGCGATCGCATCATTGATCCCATCACCGACCATGGCCACAACTCGGCCCTGGGCCTGGAGTCTTTTTATCTCCTGCGCCTTGTTTTCGGGGAGCACCTCGGCCAATACCCGCTTTATCCCGACTTTCGCGGCCACTACATTGGCCGTGTTCTTATTATCGCCGGTGATCATAGCCACCTCGAGCCCCTTCGATTTGAGGCCGGTTATAACAGCCGGGGCATCCGGCTTGATCATGTCGGAGACAGCCACGATACCCCCGATCCGGTTGTCGACAGCCAGGAACATCGGCGTCTTCCCCTCGATTGCCAGCCGCTCGAAATCAGCCATAATCGAGGTGGTATCGACATTTCGATCGGCCATCAACCCGGCATTGCCCATTATAACTCGTTTGCCATCGACATCGCCCTCGATTCCATGGCCCGGGATGGCCCTGAAATTCACAGGCTCGACAAGCTTGACACCTTTCTTGGTTGCCTCGCTGATTATGGCCTCGCCAAGTGAATGCTCTGAATTTCTCTCGAGTGAACCGGCGTAGAAAAGCGCCTGCTCTCGCGACAAACTCTCGCCGCCGATAATGTCTGTGATCTCGGGTTTGCCTCTTGTTATCGTTCCGGTCTTATCGAAAACTATCATGTCGATGCGCCCGGCGTTCTCGAGGCTTTCTCCACCCTTGATGAGGATGCCGTTTTCGGCGCCGAGACCCGTGCCAACCATGATAGCGGTGGGAGTGGCCAGACCGAGCGCACATGGGCAAGCGATTATCAAAACCGCAACCATGTTCAGGAGAGCCAGGGTCAGAGCGGGACTGGGGCCGAACGTCATCCAAACTATGAAAGTGACCAGCGCCAATAGGATAACAATTGGTACAAATACGCCGGCGATCTTATCGGCAACTCGTTGTATGGGGGCCTTGCTCCCTTGTGCCTCCTGAACCAACCTGATTATCTGGGCCAGGGCCGTATCCTCGCCCACTTTTAAGGCCTCGAACTTGAAACTCCCTGTCTTGTTGAAAGTGGCCCCGATAACCTCATCGCCCACACCCTTCTCGATCGGCATGCTCTCACCGGTCAGCATGGATTCGTCGACGCTCGAGTACCCCTCTATTATCCTGCCATCCACGGGGATTTTCTCGCCTGGCCGCACCAGGACGATATCGCCGACCTTGACTTGGGCGATGTCGATATCGACGCTCTGGCCATCCTTGATAACGCGGGCGGTCCTGGCCTGCAAGCCGATCAGTTTGCGGATAGCATCGGAGGTCCGGCCTTTGGCCCGGGCCTCCAGCAGACGGCCGAGCAATATCAGAGTGATAATGACCGCCGCCGTATCAAAATAAACAACTGGCTCGATCCCGGCTTCTACGAAAAGTCGGGGGTAGAAAGTGGCCGCAGCGCTGTAGAGGAAGGCTGCCGCCGTGCCAACCGCGATCAGCGTATTCATGTCGGCGGAACGATGTTTGAGAGCCAACCAGAATCCTCGGTAGAATTGCGACCCCGCCCAGAAGACGACCGGCAAGGTCAGGATAAATTGCAGATAATTAGCGGCCATATGCGGGAACGCGCCCGAGAGCATCACCAGCATTATCAGCCCTGAGAGTGTGGCCGAGGCGATGAATTTGACTGTCAGGGCTCGCAGCACCTTTTCGCGATGCTCTCGCTCGAAATCGGCCGCCCGCTCGGATGATATATCGAGTACCTTATAGCCGGTACTTTCGACCACCCTTTTTAAGTCCGAATAGCTTATGTCAGGGAGATGGGTCACAAAGGCTCGTTCGCTTCCAAAATTAACCGCCGCATCCACCACCCCCTCAGTATGCCGAAGACCATTTTCTATCTTGGCGACACACGAGGCACAACTCATACCGCTAATGGCCAGCTCCGTCTTCTCTAAGGGGGTATCAAATCCGGCCAAGTTCAAGGCCTGAATTATCTTAGTCGAATCGGTCTTTTCGGAATCGTATTTCATTATGACAAATTCCGAATCGGCGTTGGCCGTGACATCGGACACACCCGGCATGTCGCCGAGGAATTTCTCGATTCTCCGCGCGACCGACATATCGCTTAAGCCGACAACCGGAATAGCCATATCGAGATATCGGCCTTTTTTTCTGCCCAGCCCATTCGCAGTTAAATGCGACACCCCACTGTCTTGCGCTTTCAAGTAACGTTCCGGGTCTTCCTTGAAATTCTTAAGACACGACTCGGCGCAAAAATAGAAGTCTCCACCTTTATATTTTGTCTTGAATTCCGCGGTCTCGGGGTCGACTTCCATGCCGCAGACCGGGTCTATAACTGTCATTAAGATCACTCCCTTAGAATGCCAAATATCCCATACGGGCTCAATTCTCAGCCATTATAGCATAAAATACCCGACCCGGCCAATAGTTCCATGATGGATACCCGGCCGGGTCGGATCATGTCTCTAATTATATGAACTTATTTTTGTTCCCGCAGAAGAACCTCGACCTGGTCCACCAATCCGGCAAATAATTTCACAGTAGCGTTAACCGCCTCCGGCTGAGTCATATCGACCCCGGCCTTCTTCAAGAGCTCGACCGGGTAATCGCTTCCGCCGCATGCCAGAAGCTCCAGGTACCTTTCTCGGGCTTGCAGATCGCCGCTCAAGATATTGCGTGTTAGTGCCTGTGCGGCGGCGTAGCTGGTGGCATATTGGAAGACGTAATAGCTTCTATAGAAATGAGGTATTCTCAAACCTCCAAGGTTCTGCCAATCTTCCATAGCCAATTCCGGACCCCAGTATTTCTTGTAAAGGTCGCCGTAAATCTTCCTCATCGATTCTGCCGAAAGCGCCCCGCCCTGCTCCACGATATCGTGAATCGTCTTCTCGAATTCCGAAAACATGACCTGCGTATAGAAAGTCCCGATTATCTGCTCGATATAGAAGTTCAGCAGGTAGAGCTTTTGCCTCTTGTTGGTGGTGCTATTCAAGAGGTAGTTTATAAGGAGCGCCTCGTTGGCGGTGGAGGCCACCTCGGCCACGAACGTGGCGTAATCTTCATAGATATAAGGCTGTCCCTTATGCGTGTAAAAACTATGCATGGCATGCCCCATTTCATGCGCCACCGTGAAAAAGTTCTCGGTCGAATTGACATAATTCAGCAGCACATAGGGATGGGTCGAATAAGCTCCCCAGGAATAGGCCCCGCTCTGTTTCCCCTCCGTTTCGTAAACATCGACCCAGCCGGAGCCAAATCCCGTTTGCAGGTCGCTCAAGTACTGCGATCCCATCGGGGCAACTGCCTTCATGATAATCGCCATGGCCGAATCGTATGGGATTTCAATCTTGGCCTCCGGCGCGAATGGGACATTGAGGTCGTAAGGATAAATCTTTTCGAGCTTTAGGTGTTTCTTCTTCAACGCGGTCCATTTGTGAAGCGCTGGCAGGCTGGCATCGACAGTGGTTATCAGGTTTTCGAACACCGAGGATGGGATATTGTCGCCATCGAGATCGGATTCCAGCGTGGTTTCGTAGCCGCGCGCCTGGGCGTAAAACCAATCGGAATTGACACTGGCGGATAGCGTTGCCCCGAGAGTATTCACGTAATTGAGGTAGGCCTCGTTATAGGCCTTGCTGGCATCGCGCCTGACCCGCCTGTCGGTCGATTCCAGTATCTTATAATACCGCTCTTTGGTGAGCTTGATCTCCCTGCCCTTCTCATCCTTGATAGAGGGATACTCGATATCGGCGTTGTCGAGCATATCGAAGATGTTCGAGGGACCGCGCGTGGCGATACTCGAAAGCGCCAGAATCGCCTCTTCTTTCGGAGACAGGATATGAGATTTCAGGCGCATGATCTTATCGATATAGAATCCATAAAGCTTGAGGTTCTTGTCCGATGACAGGTAATTGTCCAGTGTCTGGTTAGGGATCGCGATAATCTCGGGCCGGATGAAGGCCGCCTTCTCGCCGAAATGCGCCGACAGGGTCGAAACCCGGTCCGCCAGAGCCTGGTATTCGGGAATGCGCGTATCCTCATCTTTTTTCATGTGAGCGTAGACAAAGAGTCGGTCGAGTAGACTGCTTAAGCTGTCGCGAAGTGAAAGGCATCGGTAAAGAGTCTCAGCCGATTCGCCGAGATGCCCCTGGAACTTGGCGATCTCTCCCATCTGCGTTTGCAGACGCGCGAAATCAGCCTCCCAAGCCAACGTATCGGGGTAGATATCATCGAGGCGCCATTTGTATTTGGCTTCGATATCGGCCCGCTGGGGAATTTTGGCGTTTTGGGCCGATGCCGCTGGCGCGACTATGGCGATAGCCAGGCTAAGCAGGACGGCGAACAAGGGCGACAGTTTCATTTATTACTCCTTTGAATGCAGTATCCTTCAGCCGGGACATGGATTAGTTAGAATACCAAGCGTGAGACGAAAATGTTTCGCCAATGTTGTTGATAGGCTTTGCCCGATCCTAATCCGAGGGCACTGGAATACCCGGCAACACTAAAATAAAGAGGAGGCCCAACCGATGGCCTCCCCGGTTGTGATGGGTGGTATGCCTGAAAAATCAGATAGCTATTGTTTCTTGCATGTCGAGATGCCAAGCATGGCATACGGCGGGCAGTATCCGCAAATCGCTGTGACCAGGGGTAGAAACCCCAATAGCGCCCAGGGAGATTTCGGTCCCCAGAATAAAAGCGAAATAATGAAGATACCTGCAATGATTCTGATTACCCGGTCGATAGAGCCAATGTTTGTTTTCATTTTTCCATCCTTTGCATCAAATGAGTTACGAACCGGTAAACTTTAACGATACGGGGAATAGTTTCTGAAAATGTAAATGATTTTCGAAAAAATATATTGGAGTTCGCGGTCAGAGCAAGTCGTCACGACTCGACTCTTACGAGCTCTGACTCGCGAGGCAAGTGTTGGCTAACAAGTTCGCAGGTCGAAACGCCTGTAGTTTCAACTTCTATTCTGCTTGCGAAGTTTAAGTGTTTTCGGAAAAATCGCGAAAGACGCTGGCCGGACGACTATTTTATTAATAGCATTTTCCGGGTGATCGCGTTTTGCCCGGCGGTCAAACGATAGAAGTAGGCGCCGGTTGAGACCGTTTCGCTGGCCTGATTCGTACCATTCCACTCGAAAGCATGCTCGCCTATCCCGAGAGGTCCGTCGCACAGCCGGCGCACCAGCCGGCCCTGGACATCATAGATATCAAGCCGAACCGTCTCCGGCGCCGGCAGATAGATCCGAATCGCGGTTGAGGAGTTGAACGGGTTGGGCGTGGCCTGGAACAGGTCGGCCGATTTTAAAGGCACCCCCTCCAAGGTCTGCGGCAACCGCGCCAGGATATCTCCAAGCTCATATATGAACCGCTCCATCTCGTGTTGCGTGCCGGTGGAGACCCGCAGATGCTGGCTCATGCCCCAGCCGGTCCTGACGTATATCTCGCGCTCGGCCAAGAGAATCCGCACGGTATCGGCATTGGTGCCGACATCGACCATGAAGAAGCTGGCCTCGGACGGGATATACGGCAGTCCCATCAGCGCGAACTGCCCGAAGCAGTATGATTTTGTCTGGGCCGCCAGTTGGACAGTCTGCGCGACGTGAGCCTGATCGCCGAGGGCAGCTCGGGCCGCCTCCAGGCATGGTCTCGAAACAGTCGCAATGTACTGATAACTCCTCATGGCATTGATATTGGCGCTGCTGCCCGCGGCAAAGCCGATCCTCGCCCCCGCCAAGCCATAGACCTTGCTGAATGTCTTTACTACCACCACATTCCGCCCCTGGCGAAGCAGCTCGATGGCCGAAGTGTAACCGGGATCGGATATATATTCCAGATAGGCCTCGTCGATAATGGTGACAATATCGGGGTCGAGGGACTGCACAAAGGAGGCCAATTCGGCGTTGTCGACAATAGTTCCGGTCGGATTATTGGGATTGGTCAGGCAGATGGCGGTGGTGTTGCCATCAACGCGATTGGCAATAGCAGGCAGGTCGACCCGATGGTTCTGGTCGAGACTGACATACCTCACTGTTCGGCCGAACAATTGGCAATCGGTGGGAAATTGAGAGTATGATGGATTCGGCACAATTACGTTGCCGCCGGGGGACGAGAAGGCCAGGGCGCACATTCTTAGAATTTCTGTGGCGCCGGATCCGACCGTGAACATGCTGGACGAGAGGTTGTATCTCGATGCCAGGTCGGCGAGCAGCGATTCGCCGTACCAATCCGGGTAGCGGTGCGACAGATAAGCGACATCGATTAAGGCCTCGGCCGCCGCCGGCGATGGCCCGATCGGATTTTCGTTATAGCAGATTCTGGCCGTGAAATCGCGGGCGATATTGGGGCCGATGACCTTATCTGGCAAACCCTCGATATCGGCCACAGCTTTCCTGTCCAATCCAATGAGCGCCAGAGCGGCCGCGCCCGTGATGGTGCCTATGAAATTTCGTCGGCTGACACCTTGAAACAATTTTGGGTCTCGCATAATGCCTCCCTCAACGGGCATGACATTCGTAATCGAGAAAGAAACTGCGGATACCCTTATAAGATACATGTCCCCCGGCGGCTGTCAAGCCTGAAGATAGAAAATGCAGCTTCCGGCGGAAGCCATCGCTCACTTAAACAGAGGCGGGTGCTCCTTGTGAAATTTGGTGGCATCCTGATACTTCTTGGCGAATGCCAGAACAGTCCCCTCGTCGTAGAGACGGCCGATAAATGTAATGCTGGCCCATTCGCGCTCTCTGGTCATGCCGGTGGGCAGAACGACGCAGGGATGGCCGGTGAGGTTATTCAGGAGAAGATTATCACCCTCAAACGACGGCGCCACGTAGAGATCGATTTTCTCGAAAAGCCGGGCCATCTCCTGTATCAGAACTGTCCTCACGCGATTAGCCTGGATATATTCGACAGCCGGAATAAACCGCGAGACGCGGAAGACGTTTGGCCAGGCATCTTTGACTTGACGCGTCATGAGATCATCGCGCCCCAAGCGGGTCATCTCGTCGAATGCCGCCGCCGACTCGGCCAGAAGGATGATTTGCAGCGAGTTGGTTGGCAGCCGGGGAAGCTCGATTTCGACCAAGTCAGCCCCGAGTTGGCGGAGTTTTTTCAGCGCGGCCTCGTCTTGTTTTTTAAAGGTGGTATCCGAATCGAAATCCTTCTTCAGGTACCCAACGCGGAGTTTCTTTAAATCGATATCAGGCGAATAATTGAACGGCATGTCTACCGTCGTGCGGTCCCATCCGTCGGCTCCGTGGATGACGTCAAACACAACCGCGCAGTCCTCGACCGTGCGGCAAATCGGCCCGATTTTGTCCATCGACCACGACAACGCCATGGCGCCATGCCTACTGACCCGGCCATATGTGGGACGAAGGCCGGTCACGCCGCAGACGGTCGAGGGAGATACAATCGATCCCCAGGTTTCGGTACCGATCGCAAAGGGCACCAGCCCGGCTGAGACTGCCGAAGCCGATCCCGCTGAGGAGCCGCTGGAGCCCTTCTTGATATTCCAGGGATTGCGGGTTGTATCCTCGAACCAAACATCGCCCCAGGCTAATTCTCCCATGGAGAGCTTGGCCACCAATACCGCGCCGGCGTCTTCGAGTTTTTGAATCACCGTGGCGTCCATATCGATTACCTGGTCCTTATATGGCCCGGTGCCCCAGGTGGTCGGGTATCCTCTCACCGCCAGTAGATCTTTGGCGCCATAGGGAATGCCATGCAACGGCCCGCGGTAATTCCCGGCCGCGATTTCGGAATCGGCCTTTTGCGCCTGACGGTATGCCAGGTCCTCGGTTAGAGTGATGACACAGTGAAGCATAGGGCCGTATTTTTTCAAACGGTCGATTGATAGCCGGGTCAACTCCATCGAGCTTATCTGCCGAGTGCGAACAAGCTCACCCAGGTCGCGCACCGAATACCAAGCCATGTCCTTAAGCCTTCTGGGGCGTCTTGTTTTCTCGGGTGGCGACAATATGATCGGCCTCTGTTCAGAATCGAATTTCATCCCCGTCGGGACCGGGTTGAAATTGAGCGCTGGAGGAATATCGTTGCCAATCACGATAGTCCGCAGACTGTCGTAGAATTCGAGGTTGTCATCGAGATATTCGAGCATGGAATCGATCTCGGTCGGCGTGAATTGCAGGCCGATCAGACTCTCGGCGTGAGCCACCATGTCGGCGGTTACTCGCAAGGTGTCGGCCGGTTTCGCCTGAGCCGAGGAAAACGCCACGAAAAGCGCGAAGAATATGAGAATCGTCCCGATTGACTTAATATTCATATGCCCTCCCGAAGGCTTGATTTGTTTTGCCCATCATACGTCAAGTTCGAGAGTCAATCAATATGTTTGATTATCAAGAGACGGAATTTATTATCGAATGTGCGATTCCGTGCGAACGCTTGATGGCGTCATTCAGCCCGATCCCGGTATAGGCGTTGCCGGCCAGATGAATGCCCCCGATCCTGTCCAGTTCTGCCTGAATGCGTGCCAGGCGCTCGCGGTGGCCAAGCGTGTACTGCGGGATGGCGTCTTTCCAGGCGATGACCTCCCGGTAGGATGGTTTGGCCTTGATGCTCATTATGCGCGCCAGGTTTTGATGAGCCAACTCACCCAATTTTTCTGCACCCAGCTCGATGACGCGGTTGTTCTTGGCGCCGCCTAACATGGTGCGGAAAAGAGCATACCCCTCCGGCGCCTGCTCAGGAAAGATCACCGAGGTCCAGATCGAACCCAGGATATCAAGCCGTTGGCTGCGGGGGACGAGGAATCCGAACCCATCGAGTGGCCGGCCGATATCCTCAATTCGATACCCCTGGCAGACCACGGCCAGGTTGGAATATGGTATTTGCGCCAAATTGTCGGTTACCTGGGGTGAGAGGGGCCTAAGGAGGTTGGCGGCGCAATATGATGGCGTGGCGATGATGACATGATCGAATGCGCCCTCACCGCCTGCGGTGCGCACGACTATTCGCTTATCGGACTTCTCCAGCGTCCTGACCTCACCGCCTTTCCGGATATGGGCCGCAAGGAGCCTTTCGAGATGTTCGACCAGAGTAAAGAGGCCACCCTTGAAACTGGTCAGATGCCCCGATGGGCCGGCCGGGCCGCCTTTCTTCGCGGCTTGGCCGATCTTTCCCCTACTTCTCCTGTTTTCCTTTTGTTTCTTGATCATGGCCCTGATAAGGCCGCCGTATTCGCGTTCCATCTGTTCCATTGTCGGAAAGCAGGCTCCCAGTGAGAGCGCCTCAGCGTCGCCGCCATAGATACCGGACACCATCGGGTCGATCAGGGTCTCGGCGGCCTCGCGCCCGATACGACGGGAAACAAAAGCAAAAATAGACTCATCACCGTCGCTCCGTTTGGGCGGGACAAAATACTCGAATGCGATCCGCGCCCGGCCCGCCGGTGAAAGCAGGCCACTTTTCATGAACTTTATCGGGTTGGCAGAGATCTCCCAAAGCTTGTTGTTACGACAAATGAACCGTTTCTCCGAGAGCTTGTTCGAGGGGTAGAGTTTATCCGAAAGGCCGATTTCCCTGATAAATTCCAATGTCAACGGCTCGCGATCCAGGAAGCCGTTCGGCCCCCAGTCGGCCAGGTAGCCATCTTTGCGCGTCGTGCCGACTGTGCCACCAAGTCGATTGTCCTTCTCGAATATGGTCAGGTCGAGCCGCTCGCCCAGCCGGCTTCTTAGAAAGTGCCCGGCCGCCAGGCCCGATATGCCGCCGCCTATAATGCCGACCGCAATCTTTTTCACAAGGACGCCTCGTCGATATATTCGGCCAGGAAGCTCGCGAAGGAGTCGCGGTCGTTGAATACCGGCGCGCGCAGGAAAGTCTCGATTCCGGCCTCGTCAGCGATTTCCCGAAGCTCGATATCCAATTCGTGCAGGGTCTCGATATTGTCGCAGACGAATCCCAGCGGCGCGACGATCACCTGTTTGACCCCCGACTTGCCGAGTTCACGGATCGTCTGCACGGTCGACGGCTCAATCCAATTCACCGGCCCGACTTTACTCTGGAAAGCGAGGATATAATCATCGATTCCGGCCCGGCCGGCCAATAACTTTGCGTTTTTCTCCACCTGTAACTTATATGGATCGCCCTTGAGGATAAACGATTCCGGAAGCGCATGCGCGGTGAGCACGATTTTGTATGGCTTGGTCCTATCGATTTTATCCAGAGCCTCTCGTAAGAGATCGCCCGAAATAGTTATGTATCGCTCGTCTTTGTAGAAAGGAGCACAAATTATGAGCCGCTTACCGAGATGGTATTTCTTGCGCGCCCGCTCGATGTCGCCGAAGATGCTCCCCAGGGTCGAAAACGAATAGTGCGGATATAATGGCAGGGCGATGATCTTGTCGAAACCGCCCCTTACAAACCTTGCAACTGTCGATACGATCGATGGCTCAATATAGCTGTAGGCCACGCCAACCGAGGCTTGAGGATATTTCTCCTTCAAGATGCGTTCCGTCTTCTGGGCTTGAAGGCCTGTCCATTTCATTAGAGGCGAGCCGCTCGTAAGAGTCGAGTCTTGACGACCGCCAATTTGCGCGTAACGCTTTTTCGCTTTCGGAGCACGGAAAGTCGAGATCATCAGGGCAAGAAAGCCGCGTATCGGCTGCGGCATATCCATTACATGGCGATCCGAAAAGAGGCGGTAAAGAAAGGGGCGCACTCCCGCCGGATCGGCCGGGCCACCCATGTTGATGAGGATGGCGGCGATTTTCATATCGCTGGATGATTTGTCAATCAATGAGTGCCCCGCCCGATATCAGATCGTTCTTGAGAATTGCGCCCGCGCCTTGCCGTCAGCGACCTTCTTGAGGTAAGTGTCAAACGTCACGGCGATATTGCGCACGAATAGCCGCCCGATAGGCGTGACTTCCAAACCACCATCGATTTCAACCAGAAGGCCGTCGGCCATCAAAGGCAGAAGCTCGATTAATTCGCTTTTCAAATAATTTCTCGTATCGATCCCGAAGCGCCGGTCGGCCTCGGCAAAATCAAGCCGGAAGTTGCACATGATTTCCATGATGGCATATTGACGAATCAGGTCATCTTTCGAGAGGCGCTGGCCGCGGTAAGTGGCAAAATGGCCAATGTCGATAGCCGCGCTGTAGCCGTCGATTTCGCTCTTGTTCTGCGCGAAATTGTCGCTGACATATGAGATCGAGGACATTCCGATGCCAAGCCAGTCTTTGGCGGCATTGACCGTGTACCCCATGAAATTGCGCCGAAGCTTGCCGTGCGAGGCCGCCAGCGCGAGTTCATCGTCGAAAAGCACGAAATGGTCCATGCCGATCTGGACATAGCCGTTGTCGAGAAATCGCTGGCGCGCCAGGCCGAAGAGTTCCGATTTCAGTTGCGCCGAGGGGAGCGCTGCCGGGTCGATACTGCGCTGGTTGGGTTGGCGCTGTGGCAAATGAGCGTAACTAAAGAGCGCCACACGGTCGGGCCGAAGCCCGATTGTCCTATCCAATGTTTCCCCGAATCCCGCGAGTGATTGTTTGGGAAGGCCGTAAATAAGATCGAAATTGATGCTCTCGAAACCCTCGGTGCGGCAAATCTCATAGAGGGAGATCGTCATGGCGCTGTCCTGGTGGCGACCGATCGCCTCCTGGACATCGTGCATGAAATCCTGCACCCCCATCGAAAGACGGTTGAATCCGAGTTTCTTGAGAAGCTTGACGCACTCTCTGGTTGTCGTGCGAGGGTCGAGCTCGATCGAAACCTCGGCGTCGCCAAGAATCTCGAATTTCCTCGTGAATAACTCAAATGCTCGGATGGTTTGGGCGTCGGTCAGAAACGATGGTGTCCCGCCACCCCAGTGAAACTGCGAGACTTTCTTGCGACCCCCAAGCCTGTCGGCGACCATCGCGACTTCTAACTCCACCCGGTCGAGGTAACGATCGATGGCGTCAGGGGTGGTGACCACCATAGTGGTGCAGCCGCAAAACCAGCAGCGCTTGCGGCAGAACGGAATATGCAAGTAGAACGATAACGGCTCGCCAGGCGAATTTGAAGCGACCTTAAGGGCTTCCATATAGTCATCCGGCGCATACTGGTCGCTCCACTCGGGGGCGGTGGGGTAGCTGGTGTAGCGCGGGCCGGCCTGGTCGTATTTCTTGACCAGCTCTGCGATGCGCACCTGATTTATTTGTTCACTCATCTCTTCTTCCTCTCGAAAGCATGCACCGTCTCAACCAGCGCCCGGACATTTGCCACCGGCGTCTCTGGCAAGATGCCGTGCCCGAGGTTGAAGATGTAGCCGGGATAGGCGGCCATCTCCTCCAGCATTGCGCCCGCCTTGCGGACCACCAAATCGATCGGGCCCAATAGCAGGTTTGGGTCGAGGTTCCCCTGGATTGTTTTGGGCGCAAGCCTCCTGGCCGCTTCGGAGAGCGGCGCGCGCCAATCAACGCTGATGATATTGGCTTTCAAACCTGATAATTGATCCAACAAATGGTAGGCGCCCTTGATATAGACGCTGGTGTATGCTCCGTCTTTTGATAGTTCATCAGTGATCCTTCTAATATAGGGAAGCGACCACTGGCTGAACTCCTCGGCGGCCAATTCACCGGCCCAGGTGTCAAATATCTGGACGGAATCGGCGCCCGCCTTGACCTGCATCCGTAGATATCCCAAGCTGACATCGGTGAGTGAGCCCAAGAGCCTTGCGGTTGCTTCCGGATAGTTGATAGCAAATTTCACAGCCTTGTGAAAATCCTTAGCTCCTTTAATGCCGCAAAGATAGCAAAACAGTGTGAATGGGGCCCCACAGAAACCCAACAGCGGCAAGTCGGGCCCGATACGCTTGCGTGTCTCGATCAATGCCTCCGCCACAAACCAAAGGTGATTTGCGGGATCGAAATCGCGATATTTTTCGATCTGCTCCGGCCGCTCCAGAATCGGCGCGACGGTCGGCCCGGGATCGAATTTCAGATTCACTCCCAGCGGTTCGAGAATCAAGAGGATATCAGAAAAAATGATGGCCGCGTCCAGATCGAGTATTTCGACCGGTTGCGCGGTGACCTCGGCCACGGCTTTGGGCGTGCGGCAGAGCTGCTCGAACGTGAAATTCCTCTTATATTCGCGGTACTCGGGCAGGTATCGCCCGGCCTGACGCATGATCCAGATTGGCGTTTTGTCCGTATATTCGCCCCGAAGATTGGCCAGGAATAGCTCGCGCTTAGTCATTCGATCTCCTGCCATTCGGGGTAAATTTGTAACCGGTGCCAAATTCGGTGTGGAAATAGATTGGAGCGGACGCGTCCGGCTCGAAGATCTTGCGGAATTTCAGCACGAAATTATCGACTGTGCGGCTCGACGGGTAGGCGTTGTATCCCCAGACACCGTCTAATATGGCACTGCGGCTCAAAACCTCATCGGGGTGCTCGCTGAAGAGCTTGAGCAGAAGGCATTCCTTGTTGGAAAGGCGGGTCTTGCCGCGTGGGCTTTCAGCCTCGAACGCCTTGAAATCGATTATGCCCCCGGCGAATTTGTATGTGTTCCCTGTCTGCCCATCTGAGCCAAGCCAGGCCTGGCGGCGGAAGATAGCCTTGATACGCAGGATCAACTCTTCGAGATCGAACGGCTTGGTGATATAATCGTCGGCGCCGATTGAAAGGCCGGTTTTCTTATCATTGAGGCTATCCCGGGCTGTCAAAAACAGAATCGGCTCGGTGCCAAGGTTGGCCCGAATGCGGCGGCAGACCTCCAGGCCATCGATACCCGGGAGCATGATATCGAGGATGACCAGATCGAACCGCCCGGAGCCGTAGTACTCCATCGCCATGTGGCCGTCGCTGGCCCAGACTATCTCGTACCCCTCCGATTCGAGGTTCAGCGTGATTCCCTCGGCGATATGCCGCTCGTCCTCGACAAGGAGGATCCGCCTGGCGCTCATCCTGCCACCTTGAATCTGATCGCCACCAGGCATCCGCCGGCCGGGGCGTTCCGAATCGAGATGCTTCCCTTGCTGCGTCGGACATATTCTCGGGCGATAAAAAGCCCCAATCCCGAGCCGGGCACCGATTTCTTGGGGTCGTGATTGGCCCGCACGAAAGGCTCGAATATCCTCTTCTCCATCCCGGATGGAATCCCCGGACCGTTGTCTTGAAATTGAATCTCGGCCTCGCCATCGACCCGCCTTAAATTTATGGTCAACGCCATGCCGCTCTCGCGACGGTATTTCACGGAGTTGTCGACGAGCGTCTCCCAGACCTTGATCAACTCCGGAAAGTCGGCTTTCACCTTGATGCCGTCCTCGATGCCGGTCGACAGCTTCCCGCCGGCTGATTCGATTCTCTCACGGATACCGGATGAAAATCTCTTGAGCTCGAATGAAAGGTCTATCACCTCGAGTTTCGTCTCGGCCTCCTTATCGGCCAATTTGCGGACCAGGAGGATGTTGTCGATGAGGTCGCCAAGCCTGACAACATCTTCTTTCATTTTGGGGGCAAGTTCGGCAACGAGCTTGGTGTCGTAATTCCTTCGGCGCATGGTATCGAGGAAAAGGCTTATCGATGTCAAAGGGATCTTGAGTTCGTGCGTGACACTGTGAACGAACAGGAGTTGCTCTTCTCGTATGCGACGGGTCCGCGCCAGGGCCAGGTAGATGGCGTACGCCCCCATCATGATCAGAAGGACGAAAAACGAACCCTCCATTACAAACATTTTAATGTGACGGTCACGCGATGTCATGATCGATCGCACAACATCGTCTTTGATCTGGACCAGCGCCGGCGTCACCCATTCCGCGCGAGACAACTTTCCCTTCGGGGCCGCTACATATGATAGATGCTCATTGGCCGATATTAAGTCGTCGGGGTAATCTTGCTCCAGGAATACCAGGAGATTATCCCCGCCGGACGGAAAGCTGAAATATAGCGAGTCCTCAAGCCCGGAAATAGCAGAAGCTTTTTGCATCGCCATCCCGGATATGGCCGGGTCGCAATAAGTCCGCTTTTCCGGCAGGCGGCCTTGGGTTTCGGCGGCTGTGGCAGAGGCGGCGTCGTATATTTCCGCGTAGTGCGCGTCGAGAAGTTCGATTGCCCATTGCCTCTCACTCTCGACAGTTTCCAGGAAAAAGGTCATAGTCTGATTGGAATTTCTGACCTGAAAAACAATCCACCAGACCATCTGGGCTAAAAATAGCGCAGTCAAGGTCAGGAATATGATCAAGATATTGCGGGACGATATTTGTGACAGACGTTTCATAATTGCTGCGATTTTATTATTCCACTTAGTTTGTCGGCGGCCTCGGCCAGCGCGGGACCGGTGTGCGCGGTGCTGACGAATCCCACCTCGTAGGCCGATGGCGCCAGGTAGATGCCGGCCTCGAGCGCTCTGGCGAAAACTGCGGCATACGACTTGGCATCCTCGGGCTTCAGATCCTCGGCTTTGCGCGCGATGTTCGGCTGCAAGTTTATCCAGAAGATGGAACCGATCGCTGTCACGTTGACAGGCTTCCCCTTTAAATCATTTTTCATCTTTTGCGCAAAATCGGCGGTCTTAGAATTCAGCGCCCGCCAACAATCTCCCGATTCGAGGTATTCGAGCGTGGCCAGGCCACAGGCCAGCGCCAGCGGATTGCCCGAGAGTGTTCCGGCCTGGTAGACCACCCCCAGCGGCGCCAGAAGCGACATGATGTCGGCTCGGCCGCCGAACGCCCCCACCGGCAGTCCTCCGCCGACCACCTTTCCATACGTGCAAAGATCGGGAACGATTTCGTAAAATTCGACAGCCCCGCCCGGCGCGATGCGGAATCCCGAAATAACCTCATCGAATATCAGGAGTGATTTATGCGCTCTGGTAATCTCGCGCAGGAAATGCAGATACTCGCCGGTCTGGAGGAGCAGGCCGTTGTTTGCCGGGACCGGTTCGACGATTACCGCCGCGATCTGGTCGCCGAACTTATCGAAGGTCTGTCTCAAGGCTTCCTGATCATCGAGCGGGACCACCAGAGTATGCCTGGCAAAATCGGCCGGCACGCCACCCGAGGCCGGGATACCCAATGTCGCCAGCCCTGAGCCGGCCGCGGCCAGAAGATAATCGGAGTGACCGTGGTAGCATCCGGTGAACTTGACTATCTTGTCGCGTCCCGTGAAAGCTCGCGCCACTCGCAACGCCGACATGACCGCCTCGGTGCCCGACGACACAAAACGCAGAAGCTCGATATGCGGGCAGAGCACTTTGATTTTCTCGGCCAGGCGGATTTCGCTCTCGTGCACTGTGCCGAAACTGGTGCCTTTGACGGCGGTCTTTTGAATGGCCTCCACTACCACCGGGTGGGCGTGCCCCAGGATCAGGGGACCCCACGAGCAGCAGAAATCGAGGTAGCGGTTGCCGTCGACATCGAAGATGTAGGCTCCCTCGCCGCGCTCGATATAGATTGGGGTGCCGCCGACCGCCTTAAAGGCGCGCACCGGCGAGTTGACCCCCCCGGTCATGTGCGTTACCGCTCGCTCGAAAAGCTTTTTGGATTTATCAAATTTCATTGCTTGAAGCCGTTCATCACCATTGCGGTGCGCGCGGCGCACCCTACTGGCTACCTGGCTATTCCTACAGCCACCCGTTCTTCAATATATCTCGCAGGTGATAGGTCAAAATAACATCGGCCCCGGCGCGAGCGATGGCTGTCAGGTTTTCCAAGACCAAATCCATTTCGTTGGCCATTCCTTCTCTTGCCATCAACTTCGCCATGGCATACTCACCGGAGACATTGTAGGCCGCCACCGGCACGGGCGAGATATCTTTGAAATACGAAATTATATCGAGATATGCCAGGGCCGGTTTCACCATGACGATGTCGGCTCCCTCCTCGATATCGAATTTAAGCTCGCGCAGTGCCTCGCGGGCATTGCGGTAATCCATCTGGTAACCGCGACGGTCGCCGAACTTCGGCGCCGACTCGGCGGCATCGCGGAACGGCCCGTAATATGCCGAGGCATATTTGGCGGTGTAGGCCATGATGATCGTGTCTTTGAAACCGCATTCCTCCAGCCGTCCCCGGATATGGCCGATCCGGCCATCCATCATGTCCGACGGCCCCAGGCAATCGGCGCCGGCGCGGGCGGCGGCCAGGGCCATCTCGGCCAGGCGTTCAAGCGTGGCGTCATTGTCGATTTCGCCGTCAACCAGTAATCCGCAGTGGCCGCTGTCGGTGTATTCGCAGAGGCAGATGTCGGTCGCCACGAAAACGTCATCGCCATATTTGCCTTTCAGCGCCTCTACCGCACGCAGGGTCGGGTTGTCGACATGATCGGCCATCGACGCTTTCTCATCCTTGTGGGCAACAACGCCGAATAGCATGATCTTATTGATCCCTAAGTCGAAATCGGCCTTAAATTGCTCGAGGAACTTGTCCGCCGGTTCGCGGAAAATGCCCGGCATCGAGCTTACCTCGAACCGCTCCTGCCCCTTCTCCGAAACGAAATAAGGCTGGATCATCTTATCGGGCGAGAGCCTGATCTCGCTCACCATATCGCGGACTACTTTATTCTGCCGCAGTCTTCGTGGCCTGTCTGAAAATTGCATAATTAGATACGCTCCGAAATCTGTTTGACAATTGCGCCCAGGTCGGCCTTGCCCGGCACGAAATCGGGCGCCCGGAACAGGCTGACCAGAGCCTCGGCGGTCGCCTGCCCGATAGCCGCAATCCACGACTCTGCGGGAATTTTATGGCCTAAACCCCTAAAATAAGTAACCGCCAGCGGGCTGGTAAATATAAAAAAATCGACGCTGTCGATGTTTATGTCCGGTAAAGCCTTATGGTTCACGGGTGGTGTCTTATACACATTAAGTCGAACAACCTCGTGACCCAAAGCATTAAGCGCGTCTTCAAACGAAGCGGGGGCTTCCTCACCTTGAGGCAGGAGCATCGATACTTTCGCGCCCTCGAACAAATGGGGAAGCTCCTCGATCAGGCCTTTCGAGTCCTCCCGTTCCGGCACGAAGATATCGCGAATTCCAGATGCTGCCAGCAATTCCGCGGTCTTCCGCCCTACCGCCGCGATTTTCGTGCTCAGCGGTAACGTGGCCCTACTTTCTCGCAGGATATCAAAAAAAGTCCTGACGCTGTTTTTGCTCGTGAAAACCAGCCAGTCAAAATCGTGCAAGCGCGACATGACCGCATCTACGGCATTCTTGTCGCGCCAAGGGGCTATGGTGAAAACCGGGTAGTAGATCGGTTCGATTCTATCGGAGAGATTCTCGAAAAGGCCGGCGGCCTCGTTCTCAGAGCGGGTAATCAGTACTTTTTTTTTATGGGTATTATCGCCCGAAGAAGTCGAGAGTGCGGCATACGCCTTCTCGATCAGGCCATCGATTGTTGTATCCTCGCCATCGAACAGGGCCGGCGTCCCCCAGGAATCACCGTCTCTGACACCTAAAAAAGCGTTCAGGTAGAACCGGCCTCCCCTCTTCTTGGAGGTCACTGCCAGGGGAAGCTGACATCCCCCCTGGAACCGCGCCAACAGTCCGCGCTCAAGCCGAGCGGTCTCCTCGGCGCTCTTCTCATTTAATTTCGCGATACCCATTTGGACTGCGGGGTCGTGGTCCCGAATCTCAATAGTCAGTATTCCTTGTCCCGGCGCCGGGATGAACTCGAAACGGTCCAACATGACGGAGTGCAGACCATCGAGGTCCAGCCCCAGCCGATGGACCCCGGCTTTGGCGATCAATATGGCGCAATACTTACCCTCCCGCAGCTTTTGGATCCGTGTCGGAACATTCCCTCGGAGCGGTTCGATCTTCAGATCGGATCGGACATGAGCGATTTGCGCCTGACGACGCACCGAGCTGGTACCGATCGTGCAGTTGGATTTCACATAGAGCTCTTGGCCGGGGTCGAAACATTCGGGCCGAACCAGCAACAACTCTGATGGGTCCTCGGGGTTGCAGTAGGCGCCGACCTTGAGGCCATCGGGCATCTGCGTGGATAAATCCTTGAGCGAGTGAACAGCCAGATCGATTTCGCGGGCCAGGAGCGCATCTTCGAGCTCCTTGGTGAAAAATCCCTTGCCCTCGATCTTGTCGAAACTCAGGTTGTCGATCTTGTCGCCGACTGTTTTGATGACCTTGATTTCGGTGGAGACCTCGAATTTCCCCAAAAGCGAGGCGATCAAATTCGCCTGGTAAAGAGCTAAGTCGCTCCCCCGAGAGCCTATTACCAGATGCATAGTGGTTACTGAGCGCCTTTTAAGAGCAGGCCGAGGTTGCCGTCACTCTCCGAATCGCTCTCTGCGATCTGGCGGGCCAACTGCCGGGCCGGAAGGTAGCAGGCGTGCGAGAGAACCTTCTTGCTCCAGTGGGCCAAAAGTTCGCGGTCGTTCTCGGAAAGGTGGGAAAGCTTGCTCTTGAATAGATTGGAAAGCCCCTCCTGCGCCAGCGCCATCGACTCGTCGAGCGCCGAATCGAACAGCGGGGTTATCATCTGGGCGATCTCTTTCTGCAGGTAGAGTCTGATCTGCTCAACGAGGATGCGGGAGGCCTGGTCGATCACACGGAAGCGCTCGCGCCTATTCCTTTGGGCCAGCATATTCAACTTCTCGAGATTCCAGATTT
>MEWP01000013.1:81535-84251 GCA_001775395.1 candidate division Zixibacteria bacterium RBG_16_53_22
CCAGATTTCGAGGTTTTCCGAATCTGAAAGGGTGTCGCAGAAATCGCGCGGGACAGCCATGTCGAAAGCGTAGATTTTGCCGGGATTAATTCTTGCGAGCGTGGCGGCATCGAAAATCGGCGCCGGGCTCGAGGTCGAGGAAATAATAATTTCGGCAATCGGGACACCGGCCCGGAACGGGCTCATCTGGGCAACAAAACTGTCCAGAGAGATCGCCTCGCCCTCGAAACGCGCCGCATATTCCTCGATTTTTGAAACTGTCCTATTTACGAAAAGGATTCTATTCCTATGATTTCTTCTGATAATATCGGCCATCTTGGGGGTCATCGGGCCGGAGCCTACGATAGCAATGACAGCCTCCGGCCTTTCAGCGAGGATTTCGTCGAGCCGGATTTCCACCAGCGAGGCCATGGAAACCGAGTTTTTGCCCAGGTCGGTTTCGGTCCGAACCTTTTTTGCCGCTTTATACGAGGCCGCCAGGAGCCTTTCGATGACCGGCCCGATGAGGGCATTATTCCCGCAAAACTGCTGGGCGGCCTTGAGCTGGCCTAAAATCTGCGATTCACCTATCACAATTGAATCGAGCGAGGATGCAACGTCGAAGATGTGCCGAACCGCCTCGCGCCCGACAAATAGCCGGAAGTTCTCCGGTTCAAAATCGACTATCTGGGAAGGGTCGGCGTTGAAGAAGAAATCAAGCAGGCGGTTGCGGATATCGGCAATGTCCATACGGATCCGTTCTGGATCGCTCGAATCCCCCGGCATCAGGACAAGGAATTCGACCCGGTTGCATGTGGCGACATAAAGCAGTTCTTCTACTTGGATGTGAATCTTCAGGGCGCCGAGCCGTTCGAGGCGCTCATGTTCAGGTATGGTCAAGGCCTCCAAAAGGCCCAAATTGGCCTTGCCCAACTTTACCGAAACGCATCCTAATTTGGAAATCGTGTCTGCCATTGAGGCCTTATTTTAATAGTATCAATTCTCGTTTTGTCATGAAGTTGTCATGAAAAGCGTTTATTTGTGAATATTTTCGCAAAATACTTGTGATTAATTTAGCAATAGCAATCCGCATGTCGTTTCCCATGCGGTTTTCTAACACGATAATTATTAGGGAGATAGGCTGACCGTGGCGACATATATGGGCAGCCTTTGTCCCAGCTTCTGGCCCCAATCGGCCCGGAACATTCACCGTGGGGAGTATTATCGATGAGCGGGTAACATTTATTATGCGAGATTCGTTATTATATTTACAGCGACCAGAGTTTATCTTATAATAAAGTGTAATGAAAGATGAAAATAGGATTGGAGGGAACTATGTTCAGGATTTTGATTGCAGTAGCATGCTCGGTTTTCGTTGCCGCCGGCATTCAAGCTCAAACGTGGCAAGACCAATTTGACACCCTTATCAAAACCCCGCCAGGTCCCGGGCAGGAAAAATTGATCGCAGATATTGTCGCGGCCAAGCCTGCCTGGCAGGATGTTATGGGAAAGATCGAATCAATCTCATTCCCGGATACCGCCAAAGGCCAGGCCTTCCTGAGACAAACCACTTGCATCGATGGCGTGACCCGCCCCTATGTGATTTATGTGCCCTCGACCTACGATCCCCGTTCCCCCGCACCGATACTGATCATCCTCCACGGCAGCGTCTCGCGGCCCGAAATCATTGCCGACCCCAAGGGCTGGGCGGAAAAGACCGCATACATCCCCCTGGCCGAAAAGCGCGGCTGGTTCGTCCTTTTCCCGATGGGGCAGGCCGGGGCCACTTGGTGGGATGAGGTCGGCATGACAAATATCTTGACTCTTGTCCACACCGCCAAAATCGATTTCAACATAGATGATGACAAAGTTTACCTGGGCGGCTTCTCCGATGGCGCCTCGGCGGCTTTTTTATTCGCCATGACCATGCCCACCGATTTCGCAGCCTTCCTGGCGCTCAACGGCCACATGGGCGTCGGCAGCGAGGATGGCGACTTGCCGACTTATGCGACTAATCTTTTCAACTCGCACATTTTTGCCACTACCACCGATAAGGACCAACTCTACCCAACCGCCCAGATGGAACGGGCGATCACCATGGCCAAAAAGGCGGGCGCGAGGATTTACTACCTACGCCTTCAAGGGGAGCACGATTTCAACGCAGTCAAGGGCGAACTGCCGGCCATATTCGATTACCTCGAACAAAATCCCCGGAATTCATCTCCCGACACGATCATCTGGGAAACGGCGGTCAAGGGATTCGGTGTCTGCAAATGGCTGGCCATCGACGAAGTCACTATCGACGAGCCGGCGCCCTGGTATGTCGATTATAATATTGCCCTGGTGGATAGCACGATCGCCATTGGGTTCCAGCCGGCCGACACATTTTCAGGTCCCGGGGTCATGGTGGCGGCACTGGCCAATGGCAACTTCCTGGCCAGGCGGATCGGCCTGCATCCCAACGATATTATCGTGGGAGGAAACGGACTGCCGATTGCCGGAATAAAGGATGTCGATAAATTCAAGGCCACGCTTCGCCGCGGCGACGAGGTCACCCTGACGGTCAAACGGGGCGCTGGTGAGGTCGTCCTTAAAGGTACCATGCCCGCGCCGAAAAACTATTTCCTTTTCAAGCGCGATCAACCATCGGCTGTAATAAAAGCATCGTTTTCAAATAATCGGTTCGACATCCAGGGTTCACGCGTGGGGGCATTCCGGATTCTTCTAAGCCCCGATC
>MEWP01000014.1 GCA_001775395.1 candidate division Zixibacteria bacterium RBG_16_53_22
CATCGGGAACAGCCAGATCAACTATCAGCGCCTTGCGGGTCGGCTCGCCGAACTCCTTGAAACCGCGCACCACGAACGCCGCCACCAGCATGGCAGTCGAATGCGAGAAGTAGAGTATCGCCGGGAAAAGCGTGAAAAAGCCAAACGTAATCAGCACGAACGGCTTTCTTTCAGCTTTATCGGAGAAGTAGGCCACCGGAATGTATAGGAGCATGGCGGTTCCCATCTCGATCGCGGTCAGCCAGCCGAATTCCAGCGCCCCCTTGCCGGCAATATCCATGACCCACAAGATGACGAAGGCATATGGTATCTGCTCGCAAAACCGGATCAATATATCGGAAACCAGAAGACGTTTCAGGCCGGGGCTGAAACGTTTAATCAGGCCAAGGAGTTTTTGCGCCTCGTATTTCTCTTTCTTGTCCTCGGTCATTCTCTGTTGAAGCGCAATCGATAGCAGGCCGAGCAGGAACGCCAGGCCAAACGACAGCCGTACCCCGGTCACCATCCCATATGTGGCGATCAGCGCCCCGCCAATCACCGGCGCGCCGCCCATCGGTATGCGCCTGATAATGGAATGCATCGAGACCCCCATGGCACGCTTATTCTGGGGAAGCTTGCTGGCCACCAGGCTCATCGTGGCGGGAAGAGACAGGCTCGACCAGGCCATGAAGAATATCGCCGCCACCAGCACCGCCGGCCAGGCCGGTACCAAGATTACGATCAGGTATCCGATCAAGGATATGATATTGAAAACAAGGAGCGCCCTTTTGGTGCCGAGACGATCGGAGATGATGCCGCCGGGGAACGACCAAACGGCGCCGAGAAGATTTTCCAGCGCTCCGTATAGGCCGATAATGAGGACGCCGGCGCCGAGCGTCTCGATATATTTCGGGATATACCGAGAGCCGATCCTCTCCCCCATGCCGACCAGCACCACCATCGCAAGGAGGAATATGTAATCTTTCTTCAACCCCAGAAAATTGAGAACTGCCTTACGTGCCGATTGCTGGGTCATCGGATATCAGTCACCTTGACTGGAGGTATCGGCGGGCCCCTCGATCTCCGGGAGTTCTGATTCCGATACCAGTTTAGGCTCGATTCCGCCAGATTTATTCAGCTCATCGATCTTTCTCAACTGGGTTTCGAGCGTCCTCTTGCGTGTCCCGGTGAGCTGCTCGTATTCCTCCCTGGCCTGCTCCAGACGTTTGCCCATTCCCTCCATAGTCGACACGAATTTTTTCCATTGGGCCGAAAATCCGGCCAGCAACGACTGGATTTCACTCGATGACCGTCGCAGATTGAAATTGTCGATCGCCTGGCGAATGAGGGCCAGCATGGCGTAGAGAGTCAGCGGGGAACAGAGGATGACTTTTTGCTTGAGGGCGTCATCGAGAATGGCGGAATCGCTTTCCTGTATGAAAGCATACACCTGCTCATTGGGTATGAAGACCAGCACATAATCGACCGTGTTATCATCGGGATTGATATAATCGCGCGTGGTAACTTCCTTGATTCTGGCGCGGACCGAGCTCAAGAAGATCTTTTTGGCAGACTCCTTCTGAGCATCGCCGTTAACATCCACGAATTCCTTATATTTATCCCAGGGGAATTTAACATCCATGTTGATTTTCAGGTTTTCCGGCAGGAGAAACGTGAAATCGGGACGAGACCTCGATGAGTCGAGTTGCTTCTGCTTTACGTAATTAATATTTTCAACCATGCCGACAAGGCGCAGGATATCATCGGCGATACGCTCCCCCCATTGGCCGCGCTGCTGTGAGCCGGACAGGGCCAGATTCAATGATTCAACAGATTTCCGCAAGCTTTCGCTCTGCGTGAAGATGTTCTGCATGGCATTGGATACCTGGCCGTATTTTTCGGGGACGCTCTTGTTGATATCGTTCATCAAAGTTTGAACTTTTTCGAGGCGTTCCTTGAGGTCGTTTTGCATAGATGACAGCGATTGATCGATGAGGGTCTTTTTACCCTCCAGGTCAGCCGCGCTCTCCGATGTCTTGGTGCTCAGCACCTCTTTTGCCAGGGTCAGGATATCATTGGCCGATTGCTTGGAGACATCGTAAAGGGCCGCCTTGGCGACCTGCTCGATCTCGATCCGTTTACGCGTCAATTCCTCTTCCGATTTCTTACGAGCGATCGAGCTGATGATAAACACCAACGCCGCCCCAAATGCGGCGCCGATAACGAATATTAGAATTGAAGACAATAGATCCTCCCGAATCAAGCCACAAGATTCTGAGCCTGCTACGGAATCGAGCTTATGGTTGACTAATTATTATATAATGGCGTATCATGATTGCGCCATAGGGAATTTCATTGTGTCAGGTCTGCCGTTCAAGCTCTGATGAGCCCTCAGGCTCGATGAGAAGACCTGACACCACCTCAATAACCCGTAGCGGCGGACCTACGTGTCCGCCCGATGAAAGCCGTGGCGCACCCAGAACGGGTCCGTATGGACGAGCGCGTATGCCACGCACAAAGGCGATTCAGGGTGCAGACAAGGGCGTCTGCCGCCCAATTGCTTGCCGCCCCTCTGCTCTCAACCCCAATACCACCAATAAATGTCGGCACCGTCGACAACACAGGTGAAATTTCGATCCAGGTGAAGCGGGCTGGAAGCTATCAGAATCAGCGTTTCCTGGGGCCCTGAACCTCTGACGGCGTACAAATTACATTCATAATCGCCCGCCCACACAGGTGTGGTTTGCTTCCCCAAGCCGCATCTGTTGATAGGATTAGTCCCCACCATCAGTCGCAAACAATAAATATCGCCACGATAATTTTGATATTCCAGAGTCACGGCATAAGCCCTGGTCTGGGGGGCAGTGGGTTTATCTTTGTGGCAGGATAATATCCATGCTGCCATTACGAATAACACAATCGGTCCGCGCCATGGCTTTTGCATATTCATCTCCCCGGTGTGCATTGTCCCTCAGGATGGAGGGTCTGTACGCGACATCCTGAGGGTGGATGGCGTCAGGATGTCCCATCGATATGCTCCATCCTGACGCACAATAAGACTTAACATCACCTTCTGCCCGCGAACAATAAAGATCATCTGTTGAATTGACTCGACCGGTGTAATCGCAATCGCCGTTTTCGTGACCCTGCTTTTCATAAGGATGGCCATTACCCTTGCTCATCTTGAAATCACAATTTGTGATTTCAAGATTGGGCGTTTTTCGCGTCCGTCTTTTCTATATCCCCACCACCTTATTTATCTGTTTTTGCACTTCGTCCTTGTCGCCGGCGCCGAGGTTGATGAAATACGGCTGGGCGATAGCGAACAGCTTCTCGTAGAATCGCCGACGGGAATCGACGCGGTCATTGGAATTAGTGAGCAGATGGGGGTTGAAGAATGGCTCGGAACGCATCGGCCCGGACTGCGACAACCCCTCCTCGCAGAACCGCACCGCCTCGGCCGGTGTCGGCTTGACGATAATCGGACTGATCGGATCGTTCTTGAGAAGCATCACCCAGCGAAGATTGGTGCGCTTGGCATGCTTATTGGTGCCGCCGATCCAGTACGGATCGAGCATGACCCGCGATTTCGGAGAGGCCTCGTAACAAAATGGGGAACCGCGGTCGAGACGGCAGTTATCGAGTCCCCCGGATCCTGTGGACCGCTGGCAGGGGCCGTTGACACATTCGTCACGCGACATTACGACATTTTCGCATTTTGATTTATCGAACAGCGGGGCCAGATCGGGGAATTTCTCGACAAAATTGGTTTGCATGTAAAGCTTACGCTCGGGCGCGTCGGCGATAGCGGCCTTGCCGTTGAGGCGCACGAAAACGATATCATCGGTGACCAGTTTCGATTTGGGATGCCGCAGCAGGTTGGCAAAAAAGGTGGCCTTTCCGGTGCCCTTGGGCGCGATAAGCATCAGGCCGCTACCGTCGAAATCCAGCCCCAACCCGCGCACCGAGTAGGTGGTCGACATGCGCGACATGATATCATCGGCCATGCCCAGCGCCAGCGAGCGCAGTTGCCCGTAATACGCCGATTTGAAGAAGATGCCGGTGCGGGTTTCGGCATGGTAATAGGCGCGCGGTTCGCGTCCCGGTATCCACCCCACCGCGTAGATGACGCCGTGCGGCTCGAGGTCGGACTCGAGCTGGGCCGGGTACCAGTTCTCCAACCAGAAGTCGTAGAGATGCGGCAGGTTGGTGCGCAGTTGAATGACCACGCCCAGGATATTGGCGTTCCACTCGTAGTAGGCATCATGGGCCAGGTGATTCTCGGCCTCGGCCACCAGCGCGTCGCGCAGTTCCGGCCCCACGTGCACCTCGGTTTCGACAAAGTCTTTTTTCTGCGTAATAGTGTTGTTCAGCGAGATGGCCTTGGCCTCGCGGGTTGGTTCGAGCTTGGCCAGTGCCCTGGCGATCCGGTCCATAGCTTTGACAATGTTATCCATCGATGTTGCATACGAGAGGCGTATGTAACCTTCGGCCCCGAACGCCTCACCCGGCACCACGGCCACGTGGGCGTGCTTGAGGAGGTAATAGGCCATGCCGTAGGAGTTGCGAATCTGCATCCCCTCGTATTCCTTGTTGAAATAGGAGCGCACGTTGGGGAAAAGGTAGAACGCCCCGCGCGGTTCGTAACAGGAGACACCGGGGATTCCCCTTATGCGGTCGATCATGTAGTTGCGGCGCATCTGGAACTCTGTTACCATGCGGGGAATTTCATGCTGTGGCCCGGTAAGGGCCTCGAGAGCCGCCATTTGCGAGATGGAGCTGGCATTCGAGGTGTTATGCGACTGCACTTTCGACATGCCCATGATATACTCTTTGGGTCCGGCGGCATAGCCGAGCCGCCAGCCTGTCATGGAAAAAGCCTTCGACACCCCGTTGATGACAATTGTCTGCTCTTTGATTTTCTTGCCCAGTGCCGCAAATGAGACGAAGCTGAAACCATCGTACACGAGTTTTTCATAAATCTCATCCGAGATGACCAGGATGCCCTCATCGAAGCAGATTTTGGCAAGTTCCATCAGTTCATCGCGCGTATAGGCTGCGCCCGTGGGATTGCAGGGATTATTGAGGATGAGAGCCTTGGTCGAGGGCGAGATGGCGGCGGAAAGCTCTTTGGGGGTTATTCGGAACCCGTTCTCCTCTTTGGTTTCGACATAGACCGGATTACCCTTGGCAAGACTGACCATGGCCGGATAACTGACCCAATAAGGCGCCGGAATGATGGCCTCATCTCCCTTGTTGAACAGGGCGACGCTGAGATTATAGAGGCAGTTTTTGGCGCCGGTCGAGACGATTATCTCATCAGGCTCATATTCGAGACCGTTATCTTCTTTGAGCTTTTTGCAGATCGCCTGGCGCAGGGGCAGGATACCATCGTTGGCGGTATACTTGGTGAAATTCTGGTCGATAGCGCGCTTGGCCGCCTGCCTGATATTTTCGGGTGTTGGAAAATCGGGTTCGCCTACCGAGAGGTCGAGAACGTCGACCCCCTCGGCCTTCATGGCGGTGGCCTTGGCCGAAATCTTCATTGTCGGCGAAAACCCGATCCGCTGTATTCTATCAGATAGCATGTATTGTCCTAGGTTTTTTATTTATAACCGAGCTATTATTTCATTGTAATTCCAATATAGGATACGATCCAGCTCAACCCCCGTAATTCCAATAGGTAAACAAACATGTTGAAGAAGTTCATCTTCAAGTGATAAATATTGAAGCTTATTAGTCTTGATACTTTGGGGATATGACACACCCAGCTTAGCCAAAATTGTTAAGATGCGATAATCCAAAGCAATCAAATAGCGTGCAATTCCAAGTTCTGCTAAAAGGTCCCGCGCGCCTTTGAGCTTTATATAGCATAAGTCATGTTCGACGCGCGAAATTTTAGATCGGTCATCATTTAATGTCTCTAAGAATTTTGTATATCCTATTGGGCCGCCATCAAATTGTCTTAGGAAAATGAAATTCTTCAAGATTGAACTTGTCTTACGACATTTCTTCATTTCTGCAGAAGCATATCGCACACCGTGGCATCGAAGCATTCTATTGATGGTCAATCGGCATTCTTCCGTATCCAAAGTGCAAAAATATTCGAAATTAAGCTTTTGTTGCGCCTCATTTGAATTTATCAAGCGATCATACGAAGACGAATTTCCAACAACCGCGACTTGATATATAGTAAGCTTCCAAATATCGTCATTATTTAATTCCCTCCACGCATGTGCTTTTGGGAAGTGGGGGGCTGTTCGTTCCTTATAATCTAAAGCTGTATTTCTTAGATATTCTATAACATGATTCGGGACGGCCATAAGATTCTCCCCTGTTGGCCTAAGCGCATCATAATGCTGCATTCAACAAAGCCAGTTTGCAAGAACCCGACCTATTTCCACCTTTGCTCCAATTTATCGAGAAGATCAGTTCTGTTTTCATCAATCTCCTCTTCGCTTATTTTCGTTCCTTTCCAAATGCCACCCAATTTCACGCTTTGAGGGTCGTTTGGGAATTTCTTTTCCGCTGTCAAATTCGTTTCATCAAATTCCCAGACTTCGATATCGTTCGGAATTAAATTCCCATGATGACTAATATAGTATTCTACAATTGTCTCGGATTTACGCTTGTTATTTTTGGGAGACTTCCAAACAAAAAGCAATTTCCTATATTTTGTGGGAGCAGCGCAAAAAATAAGCATAGTTTCATTTAGAGTAGCAAACATGCCACTTCGATGAGTGCCAGTTTCGGCCCATCTATATTTTTTACAGGCTATAAGAACTTGTTCGTTACCCAAGTCGAAGGGATGTATCTTTTTCAGGCTCCCGAAACCGATTTCTACTTTGTATTCAGGTTTGAGTGTATATCCCTTGTTTTGGAAATACACACTAACTCTATCTCTGAATTCGTCGCCTTTTTCCTTATTGCTTGTCATGGTCTCAATCAATTTAAAAGAGTCAGGTCGGAGGCGACCTGACCTACGGGCTGTGGCAAATAGGCACGATATATCATACCTTTACTTTTTCTCCCCGTCACCGGGCTTTTTCGTCTTTTCGGCCGGCGTGAACCGCTCCAGGAGCTTCTTCATGTCGACACCCGAAAGCGACTCCACC
>MEWP01000015.1:0-92 GCA_001775395.1 candidate division Zixibacteria bacterium RBG_16_53_22
TGCAGATAGGCGGTAGGCTTCACGATCCGCCCCCAAAATTATCGATTTAGGCTCGCCTGCGGTCTTGCCTCTCAGGCCTTAACCATCCCCCG
>MEWP01000015.1:98-13168 GCA_001775395.1 candidate division Zixibacteria bacterium RBG_16_53_22
GCAAATCCGGCAGGCGACCAGCTTCTTCGAATTACGATGTTCACCGGCCGACTCCAGGCAGTCAAAGCACGAAGTCAAGATAAGCTTGGCCCCGAACACCTGGTGATGACCCTTGTCGTAAGGCTCGCCGGCCGTGCACTTGCCCGCTCCCAGGCAATGCTCGCATTCCACCCTGGGGCCGGTTTCCTCATGATGCTCATCCAGGTGCGTATCGAGCGGTGCCGGTATCTTCGCCGGAGGCGGTATGATTGTCTTTAACGGCGCCGCCTTCTTGACAGGTGAATCCTTTTTTGTCGTGGCCTGCCTGGCCTTCTTCTTGGGAGCCGCCTTTTTGGCCGGCCCTTTCCTGGCCGTCTTGCCGGCCGCTTTCTTCTTTGCTGGCATATCTCTTACTCCTCGGTGAGTCTGTTGCCGTCGCTATCGTATTTAAAGAATCCCTGACCTGTCTTGACGCCCAGGTGCCCGGCTCGGACCATCTTTCGAAGCAGGGGACAGGGGTTGTACTTATGATCCGAAAGCTCGTTAAGCAGATTTTCCATCCAATCCATGACCACGTCAAGCCCCATTTTGTCGGCCAGGGCCAGGGGGCCGATATTGAATCCATACCCCAGCTTGATAGCGTTGTCGATATCGCCGGCGGTGGCGACACCCTCCATGAGCACATGCATGGCCTCGTTCAGGAGCGGCACGATGATGCGCGTGGTCACGTATCCGGGATATTCGAACACCTTCACCGGCGTCTTGCCGAGCGTAGCCGCGAACTCCTTGATTTTCTCGTAGGTCTCATCCGAGGTTTTCAGCCCGCGGACGATTTCCACCAGCGGGATTTTCGGCACGGGGTTGAGGAAATGGAGGCCGATTACTTTATCGGGCCTGGCTGTGGCCGCGCCGATCTCGGTGATCGACAGGGTCGAGGTGTTGGTGACAAATATGGTTTCCGGTGGGCAGACCTTGTCGAGCTTGGAAAAGAGGCTCGTCTTCAAGGCCAGGTCCTCCGGGATCGCCTCGATTATCAGCGGAAAATCCTCGGCATCAGTTAGGTTGGGAGTTGTCTTGATACGCGAGAGAATGGCTTTTTTCTCGGAGGATGTCATTCCCCAGCGCTCGATCTCGCGGTCCATTTCATCGGATAATGATTTTATGCTTAAAGATAGGTGGTCCGCATCGATATCGAACAATTCCACCTCCGTGCCGGTTGAGGCGACAGTCTGGGAGATACCCTGACCCATGACGCCGGCTCCGACCACGGCAACTTTCGAAAACGACATTTATTCCTCCCGTATCGGCCGAATGGCTGGACAAAGCGCGCGGCCCATTACACCACGTACAAGAATCCGCGCGACAGGTGTCATTTTAGCAACTATCGGCCCAATCGGCAATGAAATTCTGATGACATTTTCCGAGACGAAAATAGTCGTCATTGCCGATAACAACCGCTTAACTGAAATGGTTGCCGTTACTGGCCGCACCGCGTCGGTACCTCCATATTCGACATCGCTAGCCGAGAGGTTGTTATGTTGCAAGCCGCGCACGGCCGGGCGGAGTGGGAGGCAGAAGGGCTCTCGTCGGGGGTGTATTTTGCGCGGGCGGTGGAATTGGATGATAGCAAGGGGCCCGATTGGGCCGCCCAAGTGATCAAACTTATTTTAATAAAATAGCGCTCGGTAGGTCGTGGGCTTGTCCATTTGGACCTTGAGGTCCCCGACATATCCCAGATGCGTAAATTGTCGGCCCCAAGGGACCGACCCACGGGAGTAAAATAACTGTCGGGTTCCGCCGACCTCGGCCAAACGGCCTCGGTCTCCATGAACCCGACCTACAATTTGCTACAATTTGCTGCTGTCCCGGGAATCACAGTTCCCGAAACACCGATCCATGTCAATTTATTGTTCTGCATGTGAAGATGAGATGCTATCGAATGATATCGAGCCGATATCGGCGTCTAATTGCAAATTTATATTCTTGGGATTTTGATCATGGTTACTGGATTGAAATCCGTCGGCGCCTGTAATCAAGCCCGAGCCAACAAGCAGCCGCTCCAGCATCGTTGAATCACCCCTGATAATCAGGCCATAATTCGAGGGCAGACTTAAGTCCAGCTTATCGGTTTTGCCTGAAATTACGATGCTTACGCTATCGGTTTTATCACCGATTATGATCTTCGTTCGATCGGAGCGGATGTCGAGATCGAGAGCCGTTAGAAGCAGGCGCGAGAAATCGAGATTCGATTCTTCCTCAAGCGCCGTGACACTGGCCTTGATCGGAAGATAGTCAGCGATATAAATCTCATTGCGGGAGGCGGCCACGTTGAAACCGAATATCGCCAGCCGGGTCCTCTCGCGATTGACATATTCGATCTTCGCGATATCGCCAGTCTTGGTATGTTCGACCCAGGGGCTTCGCCGGTAATACTCGGTGTTTGCCTTGAACAGGCAATCGGATGTCGGCCTGAGTGCCATTTCGCTTGGGCCGCATCGCAAATCGAGTTCGAGCATTGAAACCGTGCTATCGGATGGAATCTCAACCTCGTTGGTCTTCTTACCCTCGGCTTGCCAGACCCAGCGACGCCAGAATTCGTCGGCGTTCCAGCCCCAGTCGCCCTGAGCGTAAGCGGCGAAAATAAATGCCCCGGCGATCAAAAGAGGGGATAAGAAGGCCAGGAAATAGAGACGGGTGCGCCGGAAAATCAATTCCACGCCGATCGCGATTAGCAGGATCGGCCAGAGTGAAAAGAGGCGGGGGAAAACCAGCGTGTCGAGCAACTCCAGGTTGATAGCCAGGAAAAAGAGGCCGATACCTATCCAGATTATGCCCCAGCGGATCGAGCTAACTCTCACGCCTTTTCCCCGATCCTTTGAGGATTATAACGATGCCCAGTGCGACCAGAATCAAGGGCCACAGCCTGCCGAATGATAGCCAGGCCAGCGATATGAAATTCCCCAGGAGTATCAGGAAACCGACCACCACCAGAATGATGCCGAAAAACAAGGCGGCGTTGCTCATATCGCTATCCCCGGAGTCGGCCTCTTGTGATTCGGGGTGCGCTTCCTTATCAGGTTCGCTCACGGTCAGTTCCAGGGGGCGTTGCGGGAGCACGAACCAGAATATAAGGTAAGCCAGGATGCCGGTGCCCCAGGCCAGTGTCAGCGCCACGGTGGCCAGCCGAACGAGCGTGGGGTCGACATTGAAATACTCGGCCAGGCCGCCGCATACTCCGGCCAGCATCCTTTCTTTTCGCGATCGATATAGTTTCTTAGGCATAGTCTCCTCGTTCCGGATTATCGAATTGGCTTACGGCTTCTTAATAATCGGGCTGATACGAGCATTGTCAAGGTCGGAATATTCATTGTTCATCTTCCGCCTTGCCGGTCATCGGCACAAATCTGACCGCAATATTCTGTTCCCTGATAATCTTGTCACCCTTCCTGGTGTAAACCTCCAGGTATTGGAAAGCCTCCCCGACAGGAATCACGAGGCGCCCGCCATCCTTGAGTTGATCCAAGAGCGGCTGCGGGACCTTTTCCGGCGCGGCCGCCACCACGATGCCATCGAACGGCGCCGCCTCCGGCCAACCGTCGTAACCGTCGCCACATCGCGTAACGATATTCTTATATCCGAGCGATTTTAGGAGCGTGTCGGCCCGCTCCAGAAGAGGGCAGATTATCTCGATCGTGTAGACGCTGTCGACTATTTCCGCCAGGATCGCCGCCTGGTATCCCGATCCGGTGCCGATATCGAGGACCTTGTCTTTCCGCTTGGGACGGAGCAGCTCGGTCATTAAGGCCACGATATACGGTTGGCTGATAGTCTGGCCGAACCCGATATTATAAGGCGAATCCTCGTACGCATAGCGCTGGGCGGTCTGCGGCAAAAAGAGATGCCGGGGTACTTTCCGCATGGCGTTCAAAACCAGCGTATCGGCGACTCCACGAGCCTCGATTTGTGTTTGAATCATATAATCACGCTGGGCCTGAAATTTATCGCCATCCGATAAGCCTGAAAATAACATCAAAGCCGCCAGGATAAAGTTCATATATTACTTAACAGCCTTTCCTATTGGATTATATCTGCGAGGCCGGTAAAGGTCAACATGGAATTCGGGCAAAATTGGCAGGGGGACGCCGGAGCGCTAATTGGAGTCTTTTCGGGCGATGAACTCCCTGGCCTGCTGAATCAGGGCCTCGTGTGTGTTTGCCGCCGGATTGTCCAGAACCGTTTCCATAAGATGGTCGAGTATTTCACCGACCAGGGGTCCAGGCTGGATATTTAGTTCGCGCATGATGTCGTGCCCCGAAACCGCCAGGTCTTTCAGCCCGAACGGCGATTTCTTATTGATCTCGGCCGATATTTTCGATTCGAATTCATCCACCTCCGATGGTTCCTGGCCCATCCCCTGGGCAATAATATCGGCCCGACGGATATCAAGGAGATCGTATATCAAATCCTGCCCGACATTCTTTATCAGGCGCCTGACACCTTTCTCGCCGGCGCGGTCGCTAAACATATGCTTGGATATCAGGGCCGACACCTTTTCGATCATTTCATTCGAGTAACGCAGGCGTTTTAGGGCCTGGGCTGCCATTGAGGTCGAAAGCCTGTCATGTCCGTAGAAAGTAGCGCCATCCTCTACGATCTCCCTGGTGGCCGGCTTACCGACATCGTGGAAGAGCGCCGCCAATCGCACATGAAGTCTGTTGGGAGCGGCATCGAGACATACCATGGTATGGTCGAAAACGTCCCAGCGATGGTAGCCCCCCGGCTGATCCACGCCCACACATTGTGTCAACTCCGGCAGTATTCTCTCCAGGACCCCGATGTCGAGCAGGTGTCTGAAACCAATTGATGGCTTCTCGGCCTTGATAAGCATCTTGTTGAGTTCGTCGGCGATCCTCTCAGGCGAAACGGTTTCGATCAAGGGCGCCCCGGCTTTCATGGCCGCGAGAGTATTCGGCTCGACTGCAAATTCAAACCGTGCTGCAAATTGGGCGCCGCGCAGTATTCGCAGAGGATCCTCGGTTATGGCGTCAGGAAATACGATACGTATGATTCTCTCGTGGATATCGGCGCGGCCGCCGTAGGGATCGATTATTTCCTCCGATGGTATGGCGCGGGCCATGGCGTTGATGGTGAAATCGCGTCGGCGCAGGTCGACCTCGACCGGCAGCGAGGGATCATAGGTGATGTCGAATTCACGATGAGCGACCCCGGTGGAACGTTCCGTGCGCGGAATGGCGAAGTCGTGGGTCTCACCCGTCTCACGAGAGGTGAACTTTATGACACCGAACGATTTGCCCACCATATCGACCTTGCCGAAACCGCGCAGGATGGCCATGAGGCTCTCAAGATGAACTCCCGTGACAAGGAAATCTTTGTCTTTATTTTCGGTAGTGGGTGAGATGAGCCAATCGCGCACTGATCCACCGACCTCATAGAGCCTGCCCTCAGAGGTAATGATCGCGATTAGTTTATCGTGCAATCCAAATTTCATGCTAATTATAAGAACAATCCATTTTCGCCGCCAGGCAATATTGCCATGATTTAGGAAAATTAAGGTAATGGCTGGTATGGTTCATGTCCAATTGTTTTTCCCAATTTATACTTGCGGGCCAGGTAGAAATATGCTCCGATAGTCCCCATCAATATGCCGAGAAATACGGCAATGAAAAGCGGCCCCAGTTCGGTCGCCTGACCCAACGCTATGCGAATCGTTGACCACGTAATATAGAAAAACAATGTCACAATCTCAAAATTAATGAATAAAATAAGCGATCTTGCCAGGGAATACTGCCTTAATGCGTTCTCGGTGGTGATCCGGAAAGGGTAGTTATAGCTGCGTGGCACTAAAGACAGAAGAATCATGATCAGGCATTGAACAAGGGAGATGAGCGGCAGGGCCCAGAGGCTCCCCCTGCTTCTCCAGGCGTCGGGCTTGCCGGCAAGTCCATAATGGCTCACGACCTTTTCAGGGAGCGACGCCCAATATAGGGTAATGATCCCAAAATGGAACAGCAGCAACGCAATCGACGCTGCGACCATCGCCTTCTGCACAGCTGTATATTTGGGATTTACGTCGGGGCGGTCGTTTGTGCCTGGCATCAGTTTGAACCGCAGGGGCGTTTATTCCGATGATTTCTTCCTGGCCTTCATATCCCTGGCGACATACCCGATCGTGAATCCCACCAGAATCAGGATAAAAATCAGAAGTATGCGCGGGATATGGATCGACCAGAAAAGAATCTGCACCGGCATGCTGGCCTTATTCTGAAACATGAAAACCACAGCCAGCACTACCAGGATAATAAGAATTACAGCTTTGGCATTCACAGATGATTTTTCTTTCTCTGCCATAGTCTCAGCGAACCATCAGCGATATGCATTTTTCCGGGCAAATCTCGACGCACAGAGCACAGCCATAGCAATTGCCCCTGTCCAGTATCAACTCGCCATCGACAATCCGCCTGGCTTTGAAATAACAGGCCTCGACACAGTCACCGCAGAAATTGCATAGATCCATTTCGGTCCATTCGATATTACGGCCTTTGTCGCATTTGTTTTCCGAGGGATTGGTGAAATATTCGCAGCAATCGTCGCAGCAAAAACAGATGCCATCAGTAATGAGCTTGTTCGTCTCATTTCTGAAGGGCCGGGCCACCAGGTGTTTCTCCGAAACCTCGTCGAACAAGGCCAAGACTTCGGTGAGCCCGATCTCCTTTATCCCGCTGCCGCTGGCTTGAAGATCCCCGCGGAACATCAGGCAAACATCGATTCGCGACCGGCCGCAGTGGCCGCGTTCCTCACGACATCCACAATTAGAAACCCAGAACCGATGATGTTGAAAAGCTAAGATGCGGGCTTCCTCGTGCGTGCAAACATAATGAATCGCCGAACCCTGTTCACCCATACATCCAGGGTAGATATTAGCACAATTCACAAGCGAAAGCAATATTAATGCAATCGTTCCCTTGTTAATGGACCCTGCGGGGCCGGCCGCCCTTGCGGGCGGTGGAAACCCTGTCGGCAAGCCCTGGTTTCCTTTATCACGTTTGATGAATTGCCGGGGCAGCAAGCATCGCGAGCTTAACGGGGTTTCCCGCCTCGGCCGGGCGGCCGAGGGCCGGCCCCGCGGGGTCCGGGTGCCGATAAATGCCATTGACAGCCTTGATACGGGCGCCTATCGTATCATCGTATGTCGAGAGCCAGGCCCCAACCCGATTTGCGGGAATCGGAATCGATTCGTTGGGCATTTCTCATTTTGCTCCTGGCGTTCTCATTCGCGATAGGATTCTTCAAGCTCTCCAGCCACGATACTTTCTGGCACCTCAAGACGGGTGAGTACATTCTGTCTAATGGCATCCCGTCCGAGGATCCGTTCTCGTTCACAGCCGCCGGAAAACACTGGGTGACCCACGAATGGCTGGCCGAGATGTTACTATATCTGATTTACTTTCTCGGCGGGGTTGCGGGCCTCATAGTGCTCAAAGGATCGATGTCGGCGCTCATCGCCTTCTTGATATTTCGGTTCGGCACGCGTCGCGGTGTATCGAGCCCGCTTTCGGCGGCGGTTGCCATATTTGCCATAGGCGCCATGTCTTATATGATGTATGCTCGACCTCACGCCTTCACTTTCCTGTTCCTTGCTTTACTCTGCATGATCCTATTTGACTCGGATTCGGGCGAAAAACCGCGGAGTATTTATCGATGGATTATTATCCCCGGCATATTCCTGCTCTGGGCCAACATTCACGCGGGATTCCTCCTGGGCCTGGCGATTTACTGGGTTGTAGTCATTGGTGACATATTCATGATCAGGGATATTCCATTCACCGAGAGAGCCAAGACCATCGTCGTTCCCGCGGTTTTTGCAACACTCGTCTGCCTGATTAACCCCAGCGGGATTGAGATCTTTTATTACCCCATAATGATCTCCACTACGCCGATATTTAAAAGCACCATCGCCGAATGGGTTTCGCCAATCTATCTTGGCAAAGAGGAATGGCTGGCGAAAGGCATCCTAATTGCAGCCAGCGCTTTCGGCCTGCTCGCCGCCGTTTTTCATTTGCGACATAGGCCCGCTATATCTGCCGTTGTTATCGCGGTGGGACTATCCGCCTGGACAGCCATGCGCAACATACAAAATTACGCCGTGGTGCTGGCCTATGGCTTGCTGGCTCTGCCGCAGGCAAATTCGGAATTCCGGCTCCTCAGGCGTTCTCGATGGTTGCCTGCAACGGTCGCCGCCGTCTGGATGATTCTCCTGTTCGGCCTGATTCGCGATTATCAGGCCCACAACGGCCGCGCAGGCTTTGGGATCAAGGCCGGATTGGTGGCGGAGGGGCCGGCCGAATTTCTAAGGAAAGCGAATTTCAAAGGCAACATCATCAGCGCGCTTCATGATGGGGCCTATCTCATTTGGAAAGGATATCCTGATTGGAAGGTTTTCATCGATGGCCGCCTCGATGTCTACGGGCCGGAATTTCTCGAAAAATACCGCCATATTATCGAGGGCGGGCCGGGCGCTCTCGCAGCGATGGAGAGCTACGGTGTTGATGCTGCCGTGCTGGCCATGCCGCCGTATATAGGTGCGATCCGCAGTCGGCTTTCCGGCAATTCATCATGGCCGTTGGTTTATTATGATGATTATTACCTCGTTTACCTCAGGCGTGGCGATAGGAATTTGCCTCTGATCGA
Source organism: candidate division Zixibacteria bacterium RBG_16_53_22 (assembly GCA_001775395.1). GTDB lineage: Bacteria > Zixibacteria > MSB-5A5 > UBA10806 > UBA10806 > UBA10806. Next base: position 8,787 of record MEWP01000015.1, read on the forward strand.
CAAATATCGCTTCGATGTTGTGAATCCGTTGACGTCCGGCTTCGGGCTTTCGCAACAAGGCGATCTGGAACGATTCTACGAAGAATCGATAAGGGGCCTGGATTCCAACCCAAATTCCAGTCTGGCCAATGCTGTCAATGCTTATGCACTCCAGAACAGAGGTGATTTTACGGGAGCGGCCCATTCTTACAAGCGAGCTGTCCAGATATTGCCCAACAAGAAGGACATGTACCGCAGCGTGGCCAATATGTACATGCAGGCCGGTCAGAATGATTCCGCCAAATCCTGGTATGAACTGGCCCTGAAAGCGCGGCCGAACGACCCTCAGACCTTATACGAACTTGGTTTCCTCTATGCCCGAATCAACGACCTCGATAATGCCGAGCGGTATTTGGAGCAATCGGCGACACTTTATCCATCGGGACCGGCCACGGCAATGCTGGAGCGGCTCCGGGCCGTCAGGTCATCTCGGGGCAAGTCTCCTGTTACGAAATGAATAGGCGTGGCGCCTCTCGACTTAACAAAAGATTGACTATGTTTGTCGCCCGATGTAACTTATTGCCCGGAAAAGCTTAAAATAGGATGTCAAGGATAGGATATGTTGGATTTGAGGAATATCAGGGCACCTCGCGGCAGTAAGCTTTCATGCAAGAGCTGGCAACAGGAGGGTGCTCTTCGCATGCTCATGAATAATCTCGATGCCGAGGTGGCCGAAAAGCCCGAGGAGCTTGTGGTATATGGCGGTATCGGCAAAGCCGCCCGAAATAAGGAGTCCCTGGAAACTATCATCGATTCACTTCAGAATCTCGAAAACGACGAGACCCTGCTGGTGCAATCGGGCAAGCCGGTTGGTATCTTTCAGACACACTCTTATGCCCCCAGGGTCCTCATAGCCAACTCCAATCTTGTCCCGAAATGGGCAACATGGGAGGTTTTTCGGGAGCTTGACCGCAAAGGGCTGATCATGTATGGCCAGATGACGGCCGGCTCGTGGATATATATCGGTACGCAAGGGATATTGCAGGGAACCTACGAGACATTCGCCGCTGCCGGCCAGAAGCATTTTGGAGGGGACCTCGCCGGACGATTTATCCTGACCGGCGGCATGGGTGGCATGGGTGGCGCTCAGCCTCTGGCAGCCACCATGAATGGCGCGGCTATCCTGGTAGTAGAGGTCGATGAGAAGCGAATCGACCGCCGAATAGTCAGTGGTTTCTGTGACAGGAAAGCGGCCAATCTCGATGATGCCATGCGCCAGATCGATGGCGCAATCAAAAGCAAACAACCGTTGTCTGTCGGCCTGGTTGGCAACTGCGCCGATATAATTCCGGAAATTGTCCGTCGGGGAATTGTGCCCGATCTCGTTACCGACCAGACCTCGGCGCATGATGAGCTCAACGGTTACGTGCCTCACGGTATCGCTTACGAGGACGCGCTGGCCCTGCGAAAATCCAATCCCGATCACTATATCAACATGGCATATGAATCGATGGTTATCCACACGCAAGCCATACTCGACCTGCAGAAGAAAGGGGCCATATGTTTCGACTATGGCAATAACCTTCGAGGACAGGCGCAAAAGGCCGGTGTCAAGAACGCGTTCGACTACCCTGGATTCGTCCCGGCATACATCCGTCCGTTATTCTGCGAGGGCAAGGGGCCGTTCCGCTGGGTCGCGCTATCCGGCGACCCCAAGGATATCGCGGTCACCGACGAGGCGGTCTTACGGCTCTTTCCAGACAACATGCCCCTGGCCCGATGGATAAAGATGGCCTCCGAAAAAGTGCATTTCCAGGGGCTGCCGGCTCGGATCTGCTGGCTGGGATATGGGGAACGCCATCTCCTCGGCCTGGAGTTCAACCGTCTGGTACGCACACGCAAGATCTCCGCCCCGATCGTCATAGGGCGTGACCATCTCGACACCGGTTCGGTGGCCTCGCCCAACCGCGAGACCGAGGCCATGAAAGACGGCAGCGACGCTATCGCCGATTGGCCGTTACTCAACGCCATGCTGAATACCGCCTCGGGAGCATCCTGGGTCTCGATCCATCACGGCGGCGGGGTCGGCATGGGGCTGGCCATCCACGCCGGGCAGGTGCTTGTTGCTGACGGCACCAGGGAGATGGATATCCGCATCGAGCGTGTCCTGACCAACGACCCGGGTATCGGAGTCGCCCGCCATGCCGACGCCGGCTACAACGACGCAATAAATGTCGCCTGCCAAAAAGGAATAAAGATACCGATGAGGAAAGGATAGCTGTAGGGTGCGCCATGCGCACCGATTGAAATGACTTTATGACTGAAAAAACTAACCACAGAATAATCATCGGCGATTCCCGCCAAATGAAAGAGGTTAATGCCGAGAGCGTTCAATTGATTATTACTTCCCCTCCCTATTGGCAACTGAAGGACTACGGCGACCCCAATCAAATTGGTTTTGATGATTCTTATGAAGACTATATCAATAATCTGAATTTGGTTTGGAATGAATGTAATAGGGTCCTCTCTCCGGGCTGTAGATTATGCATAAATATTGGTGATCAATTTGCCCGTTCCGTTTATTATGGCCGCTATAAGGTAATACCAATCCGAACTGAAATTACAAAGTTTTGCGAAACCATCGGTCTTGATTATATGGGGGCTATTATATGGCAAAAGGTTACTACTACCAATACGACCGGTGGCGCAACGATTATGGGCTCGTTTCCATACCCAAGAAATGGAATATTAAAAATTGATTATGAATTCATTTTGATATTCAAGAAACTTGGCACAGCTCCTAAGCCAACGCCCTATCAGAAGGAAAAATCAAAGCTTACTATTGATGAGTGGAATGAATACTTCGCGGGCCACTGGAATTTTAACGGCGAAAAGCAGGATAAGCATCTGGCCATGTTTCCCGAAGAACTTCCACGTAGATTGATCAGGATGTTTAGCTTTGTAGGCGATACTATCCTCGATCCATTTTTGGGGAGCGGGACCACTTCGCTCGCGGCCATGAATCTTGGACGTAATTCCATCGGATACGAAATAAATAGGGAATTTACAAATATAATAAAAAGAAAGCTCAATTCAGCCCCAAATGATCTTTTTGTAAAATCTGATGTTATCATGTCTAAACAAGAATATCTAGGGATTGACTATAAAGCCCTGATTAACACCCTTCCATATAAGTATGTAGATAATAAAAAGATAAATAAAAAGATAGATCCCAGAAAAATAGTTTTCGGATCAAAAATTACCGGGAAAGAGGCACACAAAGCCGAGTATTATAGAATGAAAAGGGTTGTCGATGCCGATACTATTGAGCTAAATACAGGAGCCATGATCAGGCTAATGGGAATTATTCCAATTGCCTCCATGAGAAAAGAGGCAATTAACTACTTGGTTAACGTTTTAACAGGACAAGATATTTTTTTAAAATTTGATGACATAAAGTACGATGAGCAGAATAATTTACTCGCCTATGTCTATTTAAAAAATAAGACATTTATTAATGCCAAAATGATTAAGGCCGGGTTCACCTCTCCTGCAGGGGACTATGATTTCAAATATAAAGATAAATTTAATTCATATGTCGGTCAAAAATCCCTTAGCGACTAGGGTATTATGCCTAAAGAATGGATATTAAATAGCGCAATAAATAGATGGGGGCTTCAAAAGAAAAGAATGGTTGGCGCTGTTTCCGATGAAATTAGAAAATGTTCGCCAAAAACCGTAGAGGATTGGGAGCAATATTATTTTAAAAATCTATATCCTAGAGAGTATCTAGCCGAAATAGGCAGAAAACTCTATGTGAAGGTAACCGAGGTATTGAGAGCGGAAATAGACGATATCACGGAGGAGAATTGTATAGATTATGTCGTTAATTTGGTAATAAATAGAACTTTTGATGGTTATATGACGGAGAAAAAAACTATTTATGGGCAACTCCAAGATATTTTGGGTGTCAAAATTGAGCCGGCACCAGATGAATGGGATAGACTATTCAACGTTGATTTCTTTATAAGAATAAGGGACAAGTTTATTGGGCTACAAATTAAGCCCAGCGGTTACGCCTTTATAACCCAAATGATTAATGAGAGAAAAAACCAAGAAGTAACACACAAAAAAGTTATGGCGAAATATGGCGGTAAGGTATTTTACGTATTCTCCGTAAAAGATGGAGATAAAAAGAAAATCTATAATACCGAAGTGATAGAGGAAATTAGACAAGAAATACAGAGGTTAAGCTCCTGATCCAAAATTCGTCTATCGTTCCCTTGAAGAGATAATGCTGATGTTAGAATTAATTTGGCAAATGAATGGTGCGCATGGCGCACCCTACTTGACCACAATCCACGCCGTGTTGAGGAACCCGTAATGCCGGCGGTATGCTATTC
>MEWP01000016.1 GCA_001775395.1 candidate division Zixibacteria bacterium RBG_16_53_22
AAGCCCGCAGTACGTTCGGCAACTCCACCGGTAGCAGCTTAACGCGCCGTGGTTCAACCAGCCTCAGCCGATTGAAAGATTCGCTGGGGCTTTTATTTGGAGAATGGAAATGGCAAAAGCACTCGTGGTTTTATCTGGTGGGCAAGACTCCACCACCTGTTTGTTCTGGGCGCGAACCAAGTTTGATGAGGTGCACGCGATCACCTTTGACTATGGCCAGCGCCATCGCGCGGAGGTCGAGGCAGCGAAGCGTATCGCCCGCATGGCAAAGGTCGCCTCGCACGAGGTGGTAAAAGTACCAGACATCCTGCTAGGCACCAGCCCGCTGGTCAATAGCGCCCAGTCGGTCGAGGAGTATGCAGATGCGCAGAGCCTTCCTGGTGGTATTGAAAAGACCTTTGTGCCAATGCGCAACACCTTGTTTCTGACCATCGCTGCCAATCGGGCGGTGGTGCTGGGCTGCTCCGATATTATCACCGGCGTTGGTCAAGAGGACTTTGGTGGTTATCCAGACTGCCGCGAAGCATTCCTATTCATGCTCCAGAAGACTTTCCAGGAATCATTGCGCGGGGTGGCGGAAGTTAATCTGGTGGCACCACTGCTCTACCTGATCAAGAAGGAAACGGTCGAATTGGCCTGCGAGCTGGGAGTAGAGTGTCTGGACGCATTGGCATACACTCACACTTGCTATAAGGGGGAGTATCCACCATGCGGTCATTGTCACGCTTGCCTGTTGAGACAGAAGGGCTTTGACGAGGCAGGGATCGCCGACCCGCTGATTGTCCGCTCCGGTCCAGTGCCGATCGTGGGAGGTCACTGTGTTCGGTAAAAACATGGTGGCCAAGAACCTCGGCAGCCTGAATGGAGCGTCGCTATCGGTCAAGGAGATATTCGGCTCGATACAGGGAGAAGGATCCAGTGCCGGTTGCCCAGCGGTATTCGTTCGCTTGGCAGGGTGCAATCTGCGCTGCCACTTCTGCGACACTGACTTCGAATCCGATGCGGAAACCCTGCTGGTGACAGACATCCTGTGCAGAGTGGCAGAGGCAGCAATCTACATGGGAGCCCCTACTGTACCGCTGGTGGTGATTACCGGCGGAGAGCCGTTGCGGCAGAACATCACGCAACTGGTCAAGGGATTGCTGGAGAACAGTATTCGGGTCGAGGTCGAGACTGCCGGCACCATCATGCCGCCAGAACTGGCTGAGAGCCTTGCGACGTTCTATCGCACCGGCGACTTCCGCCTTATCTGTTCTCCGAAGACCCCTGACATCAATCTATTGGTTGCGCTCTACTGTGATACCTACAAGTACGTGGTGCAGGTCGGGGACGGTTGTTTTGACGAGGGCACCCCGTGCAGTAATACCCAGTACAAGGGCGGCAAGCGGGAGCAGCTCTATCATCCTGGCGGCGCAAAGTGGGTCAGCATCTTCGTGCAGCCGATGGAGGAGTATAAGGATGCGGGCTGGTTTGATCTATTGCTGGGCAGGGAGCGGCGCGCCCCAGATGATGAAAAGACACTGGCGAATCATGCCTACGCCGTTAAAATAGCTCAGCGATATGGCTATCGCGTCAGCATCCAGATTCATAAACTGCTGGGCTTACCCTAAGGAGAAAGAGATGAAAGGAAAACCAAGAACAACCAAGACCCCTCGCCGCGCTACTGGTCGCTCGATGCCCTTGCGTGGGGGACCATTCAATGGTAAGGTCGCTACCCTGTCCGGCGAGGCGCGTCGTGAGACTGCGCAGTTTGAGAGTGCCGGGCAGGTCGGTCGCTATGTCAACGGCAACTGGGTGGCAAAATGAACCACCTCATCGCTGAACGTTATCACGATATATCCTGCGGTCATCGGGTCTACCAGCACGAGAGTAAATGCGCTCACCTACATGGCCATAACTACCGCATCCATTTCAGCGTCGCCCCGGATGTCGGGCTGGATGCAATCGGGCGGGTGCTCGACTTCTCGGTCATCAAATTTCAGTTGTGCATGTGGCTGGAGGATAACTGGGACCATAAATTCCTGGTATGGGAGATGGACCCGTGGTCGACCATCCTCAAGACCCTTGACGAGCGCGGGGTGGTGATTACCCCCTTCAATCCGACCGCCGAAAACATGGCACAGCATCTTGCTGAAGTGGTCGGTCCTGACTTGCTGGCAGGGTTCAATTGCCATTTGACCGCAGTGCGGATCGAGGAGACCCGCAAGTGCAGCGCATCCTATCTTACCGGGAGAACGCTATGAACAAAGGATCGCCGGAGCAATATACCCTTGACGGGGAGAACTATACCTTGAAGCGCATCCTGGACAAGTCGATCCTGATCGAGACCGTGGATGGTGAGGACATCTTCCTACCCAAGTCGCAACTGGAGAAATACAATACCAACGAGATCATCATGCCAGCATGGCTGGCCAAGGAGAAGGGGTTTATATCGTGATTAAACTTTCACATCAAGCAATCGAGACCGCGGCCATTGCTACCGCCCGCGCTATCACCGAGCACTTCGGCATCAAGGCAGTGGCGCGTCGAATGGTAGCGGCATTCCCCGTGCCGCGTGGTGGGGTGGCGGCGGCTTACGCAGTGCGTAAGCACTGCCCGTCGCTCTACCTGGTAGACACCGCTGATGAGGCGGACTGCTTTATCGACGATTTGGTGGACAGCGGTCGAACGCGGGACGCTTATGCTGAGCAGTTCGAAGGCATCCCATTCTTCGCGCTGTTTGACAAGCAGAAGCAGGTATTCAATGATGAAGTAGGTGCCCCAGATCCCGGTTGGCTAGTCTTCCCGTGGGAGGGTAACTCGCAGAGCAGTGCCAGCGACATCCCGATCCGACTACTGCAATTCATTGGCGAGGATCCGGGGCGCGGCGGATTGGCCGAGACTCCCGGTCGGTTCCTGCGAGCCTGGAGCGATTGGACCATCGGCTATGGGCAAGATCCAAAGGACGTGCTCAAGGTCTTCGAGGATGGTGCCGAGCGATGTGATCAATTAGTGCTGGTGAAAGACATTCCGGTGTACTCCCATTGCGAACATCACCTTGCCCCCTTCTTCGGGGTCGCGCACGTCGGCTATATCCCGAATGGCAAGATCGTCGGGTTGAGCAAGATCAGCAGGTTGGTGGACATCTTCGCCAAGCGATTGCAGGTGCAGGAGCGGTTGACCAACCAGATCGCTGATACCCTGACCGAGTACCTCGACCCGCTCGGGGTCGGGGTGGTCATCGAGTGCCGGCATATGTGCATGGAGAGCAGGGGCATCCAGCGGCAGGGGTCGACCACCATCACCTCAGCGATGCGCGGGGCACTGCTCGATGAGCCGTCAGCACGCGCCGAGTTTCTCGCGATAATGAAATGATTAACCATGGCGAAGAGCAAGGGATAGATTTTGAACGCTTGTACAAAGCGGTTAAATCGAAATCGGTTATCATGATCGATAACGGCTTCTGCCACTACCATCATAGACGCGATGGGCAACTCACAATTCATGTGCTGCTGAGTGCACAGCCCGGTGTCGGGAAAAAGATGTTGGCAATGCTACTTAAAATTCAGTGCACGTTCATCGTTGCGAAATGCCCCGCCGACCTGAAATCAAACAAGTGGTATGCAAAACGGGGCTTCGTTCTCTCCGGAACGCAAGAATCTAAAACAGGACGTGTCATTAACATATGGAGATTCAACAAATGCCAAACTCTCACCTGACCCACCTGGGCAGCGAAAAAACCGATTATGCTTATAGCGCACCGGACAAAGCTCTTCTCGAAACATTTCCTTCGCCGTTTGCGCAGCATCTGGCAACTCGTATCCATATTGAGGCGCCGGAATTCACTTCTCTGTGCCCCAAAACCGGCCAGCCTGACTTCGCAACCATCGTCATTGATTACACCCCCGCTGACGCTTGCGTGGAATCTAAATCGCTGAAACTGTATCTCGGTTCATTCCGTATGCACGGTGAGTTTCATGAGGCGTGTGTGAACCGAATCACCTGCGACCTGGTCGAATTGCTCAAGCCCATGTGGCTCAAGGTCGAAGGCCGCTTTACGCCGCGCGGGGGCATCCCCTTCTGGCCCACTGCAGAATACTTCAGAGCATAGCCATGTTGCGGCTATTCTTTTCCGGTACACCGTCGATGACTACTGAGCAGAAGCATTCATTGAATCGTGTCTTGCGGCGGCGGTTGAATTCATGTCATGGTGACTACATCCGCGAAGCCATGATATGGGGAAAGGTGCTCTCCGATCCCGAGAGCATCATCGAGGAATGGATGCTTGATTCAGGCGCCTTCACCGCATGGAGCAGGGGTGATGTAGTATCGCTTGATCAGGTGATGGAGAGTTATGATAGAGCTCTTGAAACCATGACCAACCCAAAGGTCAAAGTATGGTTGATTAACCTTGACGTGATACCGGGCAGGCGCGGCATTGATCCAACCACTGCTGAAATTGATGCCGCGGTGCGCCAATCGGACATCAACTTCTCAAGCCTCAACAAGCGTTATGGCGACTGCATCCTGCCAGTATTTCATCAAGGAGAATCAGAGCAGCGGCTACATGAAGTGCTTCAGCAATCGAGCTACATTGGTGTTTCACCGCGAAATGACCTTGGAGAACCTTTGCGGGTTTCCTGGAGCAAGCAGGCCCATCAGCTGATGGGTGAAACGGGGAGATCGCATGGCCTCGCAGCAACAGGAGCGGGTATGACCAGCCAAGTGCCATGGTGGTCGGTGGATTCGGCGTCTTGGCTCTATTCAGCGGCAATGGGGTCAATCGATATCCTCATCGCAGGGAAGCTTCGCACCATTGCCATCTCGGATCGTAGCCCACAAATGAAGAATCGCGATCAGCATTTCGACAACCTCGCTCCGCAACAAAAAGAGGTGGTCGTTGCCGCGATAGAGGAGCTGGGCTTCGATCTCGAAGGCCTTGCCACCACTGCCAATATGCGCGTCGCGTTTTGTGCAGTTATGAATCAACGCTGGGCTGACGGCGTTGCTTATCGGGCATCGACTGTTAACACACTTTTCCCACTCTAATCTTACTTTTAACCACAAGGAGAACACCATGCCTACCATGCACCAGCGTCGTAACAGCTTTCAACGCCGCAAGCTATCCATGCGGTATCACAGTCAGACAGAAGCGAAGGCATCCGCGCGCGTGCTATTCCAGAGCGTGCGGGAGGTCATGAAGGACGGCAAGAAGATGTTCCAGAAGTTCATCGCACGGCGGGGCGCGTGATGCTTGCCACACTGAAGCTCGTCAGGGGTGCCACTTCGGACAAGGGTATCATCCCGGCGATGAGTCACTTCTTCATCTATCAGGGGCGCATCCAAAGCACCAACGGGCGCATCAGTATCGACGCACCCTGCGAGCAGCTCAAGGACTATTCGCTCACTGTCCCTGCCGATAAGTTCATCAAGGCCATCGACGGCATGGATGCGGAGCCGGTCATCACTATCAGCGAGACGCGGGTGACCCTCGCCGAGGGATCGCTGAAGGTGCGCTTGCCGATCTTGGCTAATGATGCGTTCCCGCGCACTGAACCGGAGGGAGATGCCTTCGCCCCAGAGACCCCGCTGTTGCCCGTGCTGCGCGTGTTGCGCCCCTATATTTCGAGCGATGCCAGCAAGCCCTGGAGCACTGGCCTGCTGCTGACCGATAGGGGCGACGCCCTCGCCACCAACAACGTCATCATGGTCAAAATGCCCTGCGACCTGCTGGGCGACACCGGTTTCAATATTAACCTGCCCATCACCGCGGTGGAGGAGCTGCTGCGCATCGGCGAGGAACCCACCGGTTTCGGGATTCGCGAAGACGCCGGCAGCATCACTTTCCACTACGCCAGCGGTCTGTGGCTCAAGTGCTCGTTGTTGCAGAACGACTGGCCGACGGAATCGGTCGGTAAACTGTTCGCTGGGATCAAGCCCAAGACCCTCGTGGCGGTGCCCAAGGGCCTGAAGGATGCCATCAAGCGCATTCTGCCTTTTTGCCCTGATGAGAAGTTCCCGATGGTGCAGCTCAATGAGCAGGGGATCAGCACTGCCGAGGGCGATCAATCGGCAGAGGTGGCCGGGATCAAACTGCCGCAGGGCAAGTTCAACGGCAACATGCTCCTGCTGGTTCTTGATGCCGCCAAGAAGTTCGCCCTACACGAAGATGCTCCCTCGTATTTCAGCGGAGAGGGGGGCCTGCTGGGCGTATTCGTGGGGGTGAAGATATGAAGATCACAGCGAGCAGATGGCCGTGGCAGGGGTATGGCTGGTTCCCGCATAGGAGGGGTAGCTCCCCTGCTTCCGCACTCTTCAATCCAATGGGCGCGCGCTTCGGCGGCGGGTGGAGATACAAGCTCGGGCTATCAGTTGGCGGCAGAACCATAATAATAGACCTGTTGTTTGGATCGCTGAGGATTGAATTATGAGTAACGGCCGAGAGTATGGCTACGACAATCGCGCACCCAACCCGCCATGGTTGTTTCGCGATCAGCAGAATAAGTGCCAGCGATGCGGCAGCTTATTTGTCGGGCCAGGTCGGGCGCTATGCCCAAAGTGCCAGGAGCAGCGATGCGTGACGACGCCGTAGGTCTCTTCTGGCAAGAGCTGGACGCCACCACCAAGGAAAAGAAAACGCGGGTAGTGGGCAATCGCCCGCTGCCGCCGATCCCGGACACTGGCTGGGTCACCCCGACCGAGTTCCCCGACCTGAGCGGTGCGCGGCAGATCGCCATCGACTGCGAGACCAAGGATGTCGATCTGCTAGAGAAGGGACCGGGAGTGCGTCGTGGTGCGCGCATCGTCGGTCTCGCTATTGGCACCGATGATGGCTTCCGCGCCTACTATCCCATGCGTCACGAAGTCGAGCCGCAGTACAACCTTGACCCAGCAACTGTGATGCGCTGGGCATCGGCCAACCTGAGCCGTCCCAACCAGCCCAAGGTCGGAGCGAATCTTGGCTACGATCTGGACTTCCTGATTGCTGAAGGAGTGCAGGTGGCGGGACCCTTCCATGATGTGCAGGTCGCCGAGCCGCTACTCGATGAGAATCAGTTCAGCTACTCGCTGGGTAGCATCGCGCAACGCCGGCTCGGCGAGGGCAAGAAGGGCTCCGAGCTGCGCAAGTGGGTGGAGCGAGCTTATGGCACCAAGGGGGAGGGCTATCGTGGCGAGATATGGCGCTGTCCGCCGCGGTTGGTAGGACCCTACGCCGAGGGTGATGCCGACCTGCCCCTGCGCATCCTGGCGCATCAGCTCCCCTTATTGGAAGCCGAGGGACTGCTGCGGGTATGGGAAACCGAGAGCAAAATCCTGCCTATTATGGTGAAAATGCGCCAAAGGGGGGTCAGGGTCGACCTGGAGCGGGCAAAACAGCTCGATAGCGAGCTATCGGCCGCGATAAACACCGCCCAGAATCGCTTGGATTCCGCTGCCAATAGGGAGGTGAAGGTAAACGCGGCAGAATCGCTTAAATCGCTGTTTGACGCGTTAGGGGTACAGTACCCGACCACGGCCAAGGGAAATCCCTCGTTCATCAAGGAGTGGTTGGAGCATCATCCCCATCCGGCAGCTCAGCTGGTGATGCAGGTGCGCAAGCTGACCAAGCTGCGCGACACCTTTATCCGCAGTTATATTCTGAACAACCATATCAATGGCCGTATCCATTGCATGTTCAATCAGATGAAGGGCGATGATAGTGGCACGGTGAGCGGGCGCTTCAGCAGCTCCAACCCAAACCTGCAAAATATTCCTAGCCGTGACCCGGAGTGGGGACCGAAAATCCGCTCCATCTTCCTGCCCGATGAGGGGGAGGAATGGGTGCGCCATGATTGGTCGCAGATTGAGTATCGCTTCCTTGCGCACTTTGGTATTGGTGCCAATGCCGAAGTGGTCAGGGGCATGTATCGGGACGACCCAGATACCGACTTCCATATGATGACACTACAGCTGCTCGGCTGGGGACCGGAGATGCGCAAGCCCGCCAAAAACGTAAACTTCGGGCTGGTGTATGGTATGGGTCCGCAGACTTTGGCAGATAACATCGGCATGTCGCTAGACGAGGCGACCGAGAAGGTATTTGTTCCTTACCATGCCCGCATGGAATTTGTAAAGAAGACCTACGATCGCGCGGCAGCGAGGGCAGCGGAGAAGGGCTTCATTCGCACCATAAGCGGCCGCCGCGCGCGCTTCGATATGTATGAGAAGGCTAAGTGGTCAGCGGAGAAGAGCCTGCTGCCGCATGACCAGGCACTGGCAGCGTGGGGACCTGCCCTCAAGCGCGCCATGACCCACAAGGCACTCAATCGGCTGCTGCAAGGCTCCGCCGCTGATCTGATGAAAGAAGCCATGGTAGCGATAGATGCAAGCGGCGTGCCGGGCGTGGTCGGGCCAGCCCTGCTCACCGTGCATGATGAATTAGATCACTCAACACCAAAAACAAACGCTGGGAGGGAAGCAATGCTCGAATGCAGGCATATAATGGAGACTGTGATGAAGCTCAAGGTGCCAATCATCGCAGACATGGAAAGTGGACCTAACTGGGGAGAATGCAAATGATTGATGACACACAAATGGAATCTAGGCTTACAAACAACTTGCAGACTTTGAAAGACAAATTGAGGGGCTTGAAGCTGCTGCTTGATTCTGGAACGATAAAGCCAATGATGCGAATGACAGGCTTGCAGAAGCTCAAGCACGGGAGAATGAGCGGATAAAAGCACTACAGGCTATGGCAGAAGATGGATGGCTTTCCTATGGTGAAGAGGGAATGAGTGAGCCACAAAAGAAGGTATTAGCAGCACTCGCTATTCCACAAGATTCAACTGCGTTGGATAAGTGGGTAAAAGATGCGCAGGTGAGGATACTGGAAGAAGCTGCTACCAAAATGGACTCGATAACAATGAATCCTTTAGCAGGAAAAACAATTCGCCGCATGGCACAGAAACTTAGAGAGGAGGCACCGTGAACCAACCACAATGTACTACCCGAATCGAGCTAGTCGAACACTGGTTGGCTGTGCTCAAGTTCTGCGAGGGGACGGATATTAAACCAGGGGATTGTTGGAAACTTCAAGGACATCTTCTTGGTGATAGTCCATGCTTTGATTTTTATCCAGAAGACTACGAATTCGCGATTGGCCTCTACCAAGGCAAACCAGTATGGCGGGCAATAAAGAAGTCCATCACTATTAATGGGGTGGAATGTGCAAGGCCGAGTAATACGCACATTGACGCCGGAGATAATTGGATATTACTACGCTTCGAAACAAATGAAGAAGCCAAAGCCGTTCAGGATGCGTTTAACAAGGAGAAATAGAATGCAGATCAATAAAATTGCGGTAAAGCAATACGATTGGGTAGAGCGTATGGGCTGGCACAATAAAACCGTGCTTGAGGCACTGGCGCTGATTGCCTCTGAAGTTGGTGAAGCTGTAAATGAGTGCCGTGGTGAAACGCCCTCTGAGGATTTTCCACTGGAGCTTGCGGATATAATCTTGCGTACACTTGATCTTGCCCACTGGCAGGGCATCGACATTGCGGACGCGATAGCTACAAAGATGGCGAGCAACGAGAGAAACGGAACGCGAGGCAGGCGTATATGACCTCCGCTGAAAAATGGGTAGCACTCGGCACGATCTGCCTCCTCATCCTCATCATGGCAGCCGGTGCAAGAGCTTGGCAGAAGGATATTGATCTACTGGAGAAGATGACACTGGTCAATGAGAGATGTATTCGAACGGCTGATGTGATGATGGACAAACTCACGCCGATGAGTCACCCGTTACCGAATACGATTTTGAACCCTGCGCCGAGATGCTGGAAAAAGGGAAAGAGAAAAAAGTGTGAGAGGGTATGATGAGCGAGAAACAATTATGGAGCAGGATCCGCGCCAAGCTGAATCACTTTGGTCACTTTGAGCGGGTCGAGAACGGCGTCGGCGTCGGCACCCCTGATATAGACTTCTGTGTGCATGGTGTGGAGGGCAAGATCGAGCTGAAGTACCTGGCTCATTATCCGGTTCGCGAGGGCACCCGACTGCTGGGACGGAATGGTCTGCGCCAGGAGCAGGTGGTGTGGATCAGTCGCCGTTGTCGGCACGAGGGCAGGGTGTTTGTCTTGGTTGGAGTAGGCACCGATCTGTATCTGCTGCGCATGACCGCTGGACTGGCAGCGGAGCTGAATGAGCTGTCGCGCGGGGCACTGGTGGAGCACTTATGCTGGTTCCATGTTGGCAGGAAAGCACCCGATTATAGCGGCTTGGTCAGGGCGCTGGTGGGGTAGTTTGGTTGAGTAGCAAGCTGTTTCTGTAATCCAATAGCACAGAAAGGAGCACCTCGCGCTGCGCGCACCCAGTGAAGGCGGGCAAGTCACGGACCTCCTCCCATAAGCTCAAGGTGTATGAGTCGAGCGCGAAACTGAGCCTCTTATCTATTTTATTTTCTTTAGTGTTTCCGTGCATTCTCGTAGCATCGAATGATGGATCCGCTAACACTTTAGCGAATGCTTTCCATTTTCTTTTGCTGCGAGTTGGGATGTTTCCCATCGTGGTTTCGAGTAAATTGATGTACTCCAAACTATATCTTCCCCTGCCCATGGTTTGCTCCTTTTCAAAATGTGATTATAGCAAAAATTAAAATACCTTTATAAAGATAATTTATTTTTTTTTGCGGGGATCACTATTAGCGCGCGATCTAGCGCATTGCAGATGGCTGCGCCAATGCGCTAAGGGCATATATAAGCACTTTTGAGAATTATTTTTTTTATTTTTTTTTTACGAGCAGTTATCGCATTAACGCATTAAACCTACTAGATCCGTGATATATTATCGTTTGCTTATGCACATTGCAGCGCATTATCGCATTAAACTCACTAGATCCGTGATACCAGGTTATTTCCATGGCTCATTGCCTTTTTGAGTATTAAAAACGATTTGATTTTCAAAATGATTTGCCCCTATAATACCGCCCAGGTAATCATCTTTGTACTGTATTGGGTTAAATATGGCGAACGGGAAGGCGGGCGCACCACTGGGTAATACGAACGGCACGAAGACAAAGCTGTTCCTGAAGACCCTGCACAAGATCATCACCGACGACGAGTACAACTTGCCGGAGAAGAAGCGTCGTCTGTTCCTGGCTGGCCAGCAACTGGTCAACCAAGCCGCACGCGGCGAAGAGTGGGCGATCAAGGAACTGGCCAACCGCCTCGACGGCAAGGCCAAGCAACAGGTGGAACTATCCGGTGAGGATGGCGCCCCGCTAAACTTCTTCGATCCTGCCAACCTGCGCAACCTGAGTCCCGAAGAGACTCAGGCCCTGAAAGTTCTGCTCAAGAAGGCCGCCGTCAATGAGTGAGGTTGCTGCCATGCTCGATGAGGTCAACCTGCTAGAGCGGGTGCGCACTGATCCCATCTGGTTCATGGAAGATGTACTGCACATCAAGGGCAAGGGTTGGGACCTGGACATTTGGAGCAAGGAACTCTTCGAGGCAATCGCCGACGTCTACCGCCACAAGAACAATCTCCCCACGAAGTACAACCACGAAGGCAAGTCCATGTTCACCGTGCGCGCCATGCACGGTCCTGGGAAGACGTTCAACATGGCGGCGGTCATGCACTGGTTCTGTTGTGCATTCCGCGGACGCATCGTATGCACCGCCCCAAAAGAGAAGCAGCTTACTACGCGACTATGGCCTGCGTTCCGGAAGATCAATGCCCGTGCCGGTAAGCTGTACGCATCTCCTATCAAGGTAGACAGTACGAAGATCACCTGGCACGGCGACGAAGACTGGTGCGCGCTGGTAGAGACCGCCAGCCAGCCGGAGAACCTCGCAGGCTACCATGACGACTACATGCTGTTCCTGGTAGACGAGGCATCCGGCGTATCAGAAGCGCTTTACCCCGTCATCGAGGGCGCGATCTCCACCGGCACCATCGTCATCCTCGTGCTCATCGGCAACCCGACCAAGAATCAGGGAACCTTCCACGCCAGCCATTGCATACCGAAAGTTGCGAAGCACTACTACCAAGTGCACGTGGATCTTGAGAAGACGACCCGCGTTAGTAAAGAATGGGTGCAGCGCATGGTCGATAAGTACGGGCGTAACTCGCCCGTGGTCAAGGTACGTTGCTACGGGGAGTTTGCGGACAGCGATGAAGCACAGCTCATTCCCTATGCGTGGCTGACCGAAGCACTCGGGCGCGAGGATGTAGGTGCTGGGATGCTGCCGCGTCTGCGCGTGACGGTGGACGTAGCTGACGGCGGGGCGAACTTCACCGTGGTCACGGCGGGTATCATCTACGGGCACGACAACATCATAGTGAAGAAGCAGACCCTACACTCATTCCCTGCCAGCGAGTCCCCGATACTTGCGGCGCAGGCGGCGCATAATATGTACAAGCGGTACGGCGGCTCCGCAGCGAACGGTGATGACATCGTGGTGGACTCGCTGGGCGTGGGCGCGGGGACTGCCGGCTACCTGATGGAGAAGGGGCTGCCGGTCATCACGTACAAGGGCGGCGAGTCTAGCGACGATCCCAAGCAGTGGCGCAATCGCCGCACGCAGAGCTACATTGTCATGCGCGACGCACACCGCGACAAACGGATCAGCTACGACGAGGACTTCCTGGAGGAGGCTGACGGCGTGGGCGGGGACTGGGACGACTTTACCGCGCAAATGTGCAGCGTGCACACATTGCCCGGAACCGAGCGCGTAGAAGACCTGGAAACGAAGAAGGCCATGATGGCGCGCGGCATAACATCCCCTGACCGTGCGGACAGCGTCGCGCTACTGTTCGCCACGCAGACGCCCACCATTCCAGGACAGCTCGGCAACATCCTGGTGACCGCACAATCGGAAGCAGCAAAGGAGAACTGGTAATGTGGAAGCTGTTTGCCAAGAAGGTAGAGCCGGTCGTTCCGAAGCAGGCGGAGGTCGCATGGTCAGAGTCGTCGCTGTACACCGGAGCGGACTTCCCCAAGTACAATCCAGACTCGCTGATCGGGCGCAAGGGCTACGGCATCTACCAGAAGATGATGACTGACGAGCAGGTCAAGGCGGTGGTGCGCTTCCGCCGCGACGCGATCACATCCAGGCAGTTCATGTTCGATTGCATACACGAAGAACTGGGTGACGAGGAAAAAGAGTTCCGCATCGCGCTGTGCGAGCACATCATGAAGCAGATACAAGGCTCCACGTCCGACGCCCTCAACGGCATCTTGTCGGCCATGTACAACGGCTTCAGCATGACCGAGAAGATTCATGCGCCGATAGGTTATCAGGGCAAGGCATGGATCGGCATCCAGCGTCTGGAGGTTAAGCCGTGCGATACGTTCTTCTTCCATGTCAACGAGTATGGCCAGATAGAGAAGGTCGCGCAGAAGCTGAACATGCGGGAACAGGACGTCGACCCGAAGAAGTTCGTTCACTTTGTGCAGAACCCCGACGTAGATAAGCACTACGGGCGCTCCGAGCTGCGCGAGTGCTACCGCGCGTGGTTCTCCAAGGATATGGCAATCAAGTTTCAGAACATCCATCTGGAGCGGTTCGCTGCGGGCTTTGTCTGGGCGCAACCCAAGGAAGGGAAGACGCTGGTCGCGGGGTCGCAGGAGCTGACTACCTTGCAAGCTGTAATGACCAACCTGCAAGCGACTTCCGCTATTATACTGCCCGCGAATGTAGACCTGCACATCGAGCACCCCGCGACGACCGACATGTTCGAGCGCAAGATCGCGCAGGAGGACAAGAGTATTGCCAAGTCGCTGCTGGTGCCGAACCTGCTGGGCATCACCGAGCAGGGCAGCACCGGAGCCTACGCACAATCGCAGACGCAGCTTGAGGCGTTCTTCTGGACGCTGGATGCCGACGTGCGCCGCCTTGAGGACGCGCTCAATGAGCAAGTGTTCCGCGAGCTGGGCGACCTGAACTGGGGCGATGGCCTGTATCCGCAGTTCAAGTTCAAGCCGATCAGCGAGAAGCGCATGATGGAGATCATCAAGACCTGGACCTCATTGGTCACGGGCAAGGCGGTAGAGGCCACGGACACCGACGAGAAGCACCTGCGCGAACTGCTGGAGTTTCCGGAGAAGGGCGAACCGATCACCGAGCCAGTTATACAACCGATGCTCCCTGGTGCAGTTCCGAAGAAAGACGATGATGAAGACGAAGAGCTCTTACCGAATGGGGACAAAAAGCCGAAGGCGGGTACTGATGGTAAGCCGCTGCTTGAAGAAACTATCATTGGTAAGCTGGGCATCAGTATCAGTGCATTCTCCCGCGCCATGAAGCGAGTGGACTTCGCGGTCATCGCGAACAAGGCCGACAACAGCGCGGAGGACGCGGCGTACGAGGTCGCGGCGATCAACAGCGCGGCGGTCGCGCGCCTCGTGGCGCTGGCGGAGGAGCTGAGGCTGGGCACCGCCGAGGGCAACCCGAACGACATCCAGAAGATACAGTACACCGCCAGTGAGATGTCGGCGCTCAAGGGCGCGGCGACCAAAGGGCTGAAGGAGGCGTGGGCAATCGGCGAGTCGCACGCGCGGCGCGAGGTGCAGAAGGCAAAGGGTGCAGATTTCGCAGTCAACGACCTCGCGCTCCAGGACGTAGCCGCCGCGTATCTGAAGCAAAAGGGCTACTCGCTCGCGGGCGACATCAGCGCCGCCACGCAGAAGACCATCCGCAACATCCTGATGGAGGGCGTCAAGGTCAGCAAGACGCAGGCTGAGACCAAGCAGGCGATCTACAAGGCGCTGGAGGCCGACGGCATGTTGACCGAAGAGGCTGTGCAGGCTGCCCTCGGCACGACCACGGTGCGCAGCACGAAGGCGCGCATCGAAACTGCGATACGCACTACCAGCTTCGAGGCGATCAACGAAGCACGCTATCAATTCTTCACTGAGCCGGCACTACAGGGTTTCGTCGAGGCGCTTGAGTACAGCGCCATACTGGATGACCGCACCACTGAAATATGCTCACAGCTCGACAGCCAGACATTCGGCATAGATGATGAGGTGTGGTCTACTTTTCGGCCGCCTAACCATTTCAACTGTCGCAGCATCCTGGTCCCGGTCACGGTTCAGGATACGTGGGAGCGGAGCGACGACCCGACCGTGCTGCCGCAAAAGGGGTTCGGATTCAGCAAGTGCTGTAACCACTAAGGAGATGCTCATGAACATTGACAAGATGATTTATCAAGTACGCAACTGGAGAGCGCATTGGAGAGCCTTCTACCTCGGTGCTTACGTCGCGATTGATGGTATCGTTGCGCGCCTGTTCGGCTATGACCGCGTGGTATTCGAGGGGCGCGTGGATGCAGTGATTCTGCGTGGAAACGGTAATCGCGTCGATCTAGGTTGCTTGGGACGGCGAGTGGTTACCACAGCCTTCGTCAATTACCTGCGCGATGACTTGGCAAATGCGGCAGGGGGCGCTGATGTATCTACGTTTAAGTACCACGAATGCGGCACGAATAGTACGGCGGAAGCGATTGGAGATACCGCACTGATAGCTCCCTGCACTACGGTACTAAATCCAGACAGCACGCGGGCGGTTGGTACACAGGTCAACTCGGTTGCCAAGACCTATTCATCTGTCGGCACCCTTACCTTTGACGGTAGTGCTGCTGTCGTCGAGCATGGGATATTCAATGCAGCTGCTACTGGTACCTTGCTAGATCGCACCGTGTTCGCAGCGATCAACGTGGCAAACGGCGACTCAATTCAGTTCACTTATACACTGACAATTTCTGACGGGGGATAGTCATGACTTACGGCTCAGTTACCCTAAATCCTGGTACCGGTGGAGAGGGGGTTGCTACCGATGAATTCGGTGGTAAGGCATATCAACTTGTCAAGATGCAGCATGGCGCAGAAGGCGTAGCTAATGAGGCCACCGCAGCTACTCCACTTCCAGTAGCCTTCCTGCGAGATGCTGCAACGCATGTCATTACCACAGCTACGCCACTTGCTGCGGGTGCTACCTACACCTCAGCCTCACACGATAGTTTGATGACTGGTGCATTCGTCACCCACTATATAATCGCTGACGTTGATGGCACGCACTATTATGAAGAGTCAATCGACAATACCAACTGGGATGTGCTGGACGCTGATACAGTTTTCGGTGGAACTCCGTTCGAAGAAGCACATCTGGTACAAGCTCGGTATCATCGCACTCGCTATGTGAATGGTGGGACTATCCAGACTGTCTTCCGGCATCAGATGATTAGCCGTGTGGTAGGTGCGCCTCATACTATTGGTATCTCCTCAAACGATAACATTATCGCTGGTGATAAGACTCATAATGCTAACGCACCATCAGCAGATGCTCTTGAATCTCTCGGTCATGTAGCCAAGGCAGCCGCTCCTACTTACAGCGAAGGTGCTGCGGTAATGGCTCGGGTTACGCTTAGTGGTGATCAAGCAGTTACGCTGGATGGAGAGGCTGTAGTCCTTGGCGCAGGCTCTGCAAACATCGGAGATGTAGATATTCTCAGCATTGCGGCAGGTGATAATAATATCGGTAACGTAGATATTGTGTCCCTTCCCTCGCTTGTAGCTGGTAGTGCCAACATAGGTGACGTGGACGTATTGACTGTCCCTGCACCATTGTCTACTACTGGTGGTGGCACGGAAGCAACCGCTCTGCGAGTGACTATTGCCAGTGATTCGACGGGCGTGCTTTCGATAGACGACAACGGCTCTTCTATCACAGTTGATGGAACATTCTGGCAAGCGACACAACCTGTCAGCAATGCAGGAACTTTCGCCACACAATCAGCCTCTACTGGTAATGTGGCGCATGATGCTGCTGACTCTGGTAATCCGATGAAAGTAGGTGGCATTGCTCGCACTGCCAACCCAACAGTAGTAGCAGCCCTTGACCGCGTGGATGCGTTCTATGACACAGAAGGCAGGCAGATTACTCAGCCTTTCGCCCCAAGAGCCTTGACTGTTCACAATACCATCACACTAACAACTACCAGTGAGACCACGCTGATAGCAGCCGCAGCGTCGATCTTCCATGACGTGCTTGGTATCTTCATTGCAAATTCTTCTGCGACAGCCGTTACCGTTACTATCAAGGACGCTACAGCGGGCACGACACGGGCAGTCATCTACGCACCAGCAGGACAGAATGCCGGCTTCATGCTGCCAATACCGATGACTGCTTCCGCAGCTAACGCTAACTGGACAGCCACACTCTCTGCCGGCGTGTCCTCAGTCTATGTAACCGCTATTGCAGTCAAGAAGACAGGCTAATCATGGCTGATGTAAGCATAGACTCAGCAGTAGGAAATAGCCCTTATGTCTCGCTGGTCTTTGTCAGCCCGACTGTTGGCTATTGCTTCTATTCTGATTCTGACGGCTTATTCAAATATAGCAAGACTTCGGATAGTGGACAGAGTTGGGGAGCTGGAGTAACTATTTCCACCACAGGAGCTATTCTCGCGTATGGCATTTGGTTTGACAAGTGGACTCCCGGAGATAGTGGAACACTGATTCATACTTGCTATTTTGGCTCAACAACAGATGATCTATTCTGGAGAACACTTGATACCAGCGGGGATGGATTAGGTACAGAGCGTGTTGTCTTTGCCGGAGCAACGTTTACTGCCGCTAGTGGTGCCAATCCATTCTGTTCCGTCACCAAGACCCGCTCAGGCTACATCTACGTTGCCTACGATGGTGATGCCGGAGTTGAGAAAGGACTATTCCGCTCGACAGACTCAGGTACAAGCTGGAGTGCAAATCTCTCTACGACCTTCATCGAAGCTACGCTGGATAAGTGCAAACTCTATCCCGCTTCCAACACCGGAGACAACAACGACTGTTGGGCTATTTATGAGGACGTAAGTGCATCTGCCCTGACGTTGAAGATGTGGGATAGCAGCGCAGGTTCGGCAACTGAGTCGGCCACTATTCAAGCCTTCACTTCGAACACAACGCTTCCCACTGGTTACTACGGATGGGATGCATCTGTCAGACAAAGTGATGGGCACTTAATACTGGCAAGTGTATCAGCAAGAGATACAGTCACATCAGACCATCAAGTCTATGACATCAACGGAACTGGTTCAATCACCGGCCTGACAGCAATTACCACAGATATAGATGACCACTACTTCCCATCTGTCTATATTGACCAGCTTACCAATGACATCTACGTAGCCTACAATGGCAAGCGTGATGGCAGTGAAGTGATGGATACGACCACCAAGGTTTATTACACCAAGTCCACGGATGATGGAGCAAGTTGGTCAGCTGGAGATACAGCGTATATGGAAGGTGCGGCTGGCGTAGTAT
This sequence comes from candidate division Zixibacteria bacterium RBG_16_53_22, assembly GCA_001775395.1. Lineage (GTDB taxonomy): Bacteria > Zixibacteria > MSB-5A5 > UBA10806 > UBA10806 > UBA10806. The sequence goes on from MEWP01000016.1 coordinate 18,284, forward strand.
TGCAAACCTTCTGCCCGAAGATGGGAGATAGATTCTATGTCGGCTGGAGAGTAGGAGCCACACTTCTGGGCAACTATGTAAACAGCGTAGACACCTCTGGTGGTGGTGGGCCTCCTCCATCCTCTACTTACACAGACACTTTACCTTTTCTAGGAGCAGGCTAATATGGCAACCGTCACCATAATACTCATAACAGAGTCAGACATTCACCTGCATCTGGAATGCAACTTCGTCAACACTTCTCCGGCTATTACATGGAGCGAGACAATAACTATAAACCGCACTCGGCTGGATGGTATGACACAGGCACAGATCAGGGATGAGGTATTCTTTCCCTTGTGTCAGAAACTCATTACAGAGCGCGTAGGACTGCGCAGGGCACAGCTTGCTGCGAACTCTATTATCAACGTGGCGCAGACTGTTCCTGATACTAACTAGGGATAGATGATGCTACTTTTATTCCAACTAAACCTTACAGCAGGGGGAACGCTTAATTACAAAAGCGTGGCTGGTGATCTGACCTTCGCTGGAGCATACACGCGTAGCGTTGGTAAACTTTCTGCGGGGACACTGACCTTTTCTGGGGGGGTTTCGCTACTGGCATCTAAGCTTCTTACTGGGGCGCTGTCCTTTGTCGGAGGACTAGATGCTATCCGACTCTTCACAAAGGCGGTAGCTGGGGCACTCAGCTTCACCGGCAGTGCTGTTAAGTTAGCAGGCAAGGCTGCGACAGGATCTCTGAGCTTTGCCTCTGGTTACATTGGAGTTGGGATTAGCAAGGGCATTGCTGGCGTGCTGACATTCGGTGGCATACTGCCGAAGCGAGTTTCAAAGCAGATAGCTGGTGTGTTGACATTCATCGGTGCGTGGTTGGGGGGACTTATTGGCACCTCCGCAGTCAACCTACCGCCATCATCTAGGCGACATAGAGTTGCAGCTGAAGCGCGCCAGCAAAGCGCGGCGGCTGAGAATCGCTACATCCGCGTTAGCGCTGAAGACAGAAGGAGCACAGGAGATGATTAAAGATCCATCAGCAGTCAAGGACTACGGCTTCGACTGGTCGCCATGGATGAGCAGTGGTGATACCATCTCCAGCTCGACGTTCTCGGCGGACACGCTGGCTGTCACCTCGTCGTCCATCTCGTCGCATACGACCATCTGTTTTATTGGCAGTGGCTCGGCGGGCGGTAACCACAAGGTGACGAACCGGATCGTTACGGCACAGGGGCGTACGGATGAACGTAGCTTTGATATGAAGATTATCAATTTATAAGGAGGCAGTCATGGAACTCGACGCAGAGATATTCGCAACAGGCAAGTGGAATGGCATGACATTCACCACCGACGACCTGAAACAGATCGCGGAGACCTTCACCGCGCTCGGCGACAAGATGCGCGTGGCGCTGAAGCTCGGACATAACGACAAGCAAGCCATGACCGACGGACACCCCGCACTTGGTTGGGTAGACAAGGTGTGGGTCGTCGGCGAGAAGCTGATGGCACACTTCACCGACCTGCCGGACGTGGTTTACAAGGCGGTGCAGAAGAAGCTCTATAATAATGTCAGCGTTGAGATGGATGTTGACGTGAAACACATGGAAAAGAATTACCCCTATGTCCTTACAGGGGTAGCGCTACTGGGTGCTGACATACCTGCGGTCAACACTCTGAAAGACCTGACTCACTACATGAGCCGAGGCGCTGAGTTCAGCGTTGGTCGCCATGCAGTGTTCTCAGCAATCGCAGGGCAATCACAAGGAGGTAATACCATGGAACTGGAACAAGCGACCAAGAAAATCGCCGAGCTGACCACGACCGTCGCGACCTTCACCACCGACACTGCCCGACTGACTGCTGAGAATGCAGACCTGAAGGCAAAGGTGCTGAAGTTCGAGGCGGACGCATTAGCGAAGAAGGCAGCGGACGAGAAAGCGCGCATCACAACGAAGCGCGCAGAAGTCACGACCATCTTCGAAGACGGGGTCAAGTCCGGCGCGATCACGCCAGCACAGCGCACGCAGTACACCAAGCTGCTGCGCATCGAGGATGACACTGCCCTGGATGCACTGGACATTGCCGACATCAAGGCACTGACCGCAGGCGGCAAGCAGTTCAGCCGTGAGCAGGGCAGGGAGAAGCAAGCCGATGATGGTAGTGATTTGCCGGTGGACGTTCAAGTGGTGAACGAAATCAATGCCATCCTGGCCAAGAAGGAAGCAGCAAACTTCGTGGCTGCGCAAGCATTGCTCTTCACCCGTAACCCGAAGCTGGCGCGCGAGTATGCCGACTTCAATGACGCGAAAGGAGGTGCGTAATGAGCACTGAAAGCGAAAAAGGTACTATCAGCGTTGCCGCAGGTGCCGACCTGTCTGGTTGCCAGTACAAGGCGATCGAAGTGGCGGGTACGGTAGCTGCGGCGAATGCGCTGGCACTGGGCATCCTGCAAAACAAGCCGCAGATTGGCGAGGGCGCGAGCATCGCGTATGCGGGACACATGAAGGCTTACGTCGGCGGTGCCGTCACTGCGGGAGTGCGACTGAAGGTCACGACAAGTGGCTGGCTGGTAGTTGTTGCTTCGGGGGACGGCGCAGTCGGCAAGGCTATCAAAGCGGCAGGCAGTGGAGCGTTGTGCGAGATCGTCGCCAACTTCCCATCCGCCGCTACAACGTACTAAGAAAGGAGGGCTCACATTATGGGTTCTGCTATAGGCCGCGACTTACACATTGACGCAGTGCTTTCTCAGATGGCGATGGGTTATCGCCCCGAGGGATTCATTGCCGATATGATTTTCCCAACCGTATCGGTTCAGAAACAATCTGACCTGTACCTCGTCTTCGATCGCGGCGACCGCATGCGCGTTGAAGACACAACTCGCGCTCCGGGCACCCCTGCTCGCCGCGTGACCGAGGCTGTCGGCTCGGCGACCTACTTCGCACGCAACTATGCCCTCGCTGGGGCGGCTGTGCTGGAGGACAAGGTCAACGCCGATCCGATGCAGCTTGCCAATATCGTCAACGGCAAGGCTACGTTCCTCCTGGACAAGCTCATGCTCGACTGGGAATGGCGCGTGGCTCGCATGGTGACATCTGGCACCAACGTCGGCTCCAGTTCTGCTGTGGCCTCCGCGTGGAATGGCGCGGGTGTGCCGCTTAACAACATCAATACTGCCATCGACAACGTGCAGGGAGCCAACGGCGTGCGTCCAAACCGTATCGTCATGGGCATCAACGCATGGAAGTCTTTCCGCCGTGACAGCACCGTGCGCAATTTGATTTTCGGCACGAACAATGGCGGCGGTTATCCAAATACCAAGCAGGCCGCATCGCTGTTTGATGTGGATGACATCCTGATCGGCGGAGCCTACCAGAACACCGGACAAGAAGGCGTTGCCGAGTCGTTGGCTTCCATCTGGAACGATCAGGTGTTGGTGTACTACGCGCCCCCTGCTCCGACCATCGAGAAGCCGAGCTTTGGCTACAACTTCCGCTGGGCTGCTGCCGGTCTGCCTAACATGCAGGTCGAGCGGCATCCGTACGATTCCAAGATCAAGGCGGAATTGATCGAGGCGGGCTACTACCAGGACGAGAAGATCACGGGCGCAAGCTACGGCTTCCTGTTGAAGTCGGTGAACAGCTCAACGTAAGTTTCCTGCCACCGCAGGGCGGCGCATCCTCTTCGTGCTCCCGAGGATGCGCCATTTCAAGGGGAGCTTGTACAGGCCCCTCTTTTTAAGGAGAAGTGAAATGAGTCTCACACCAGCAGCAGACGATCCGAACCGCAAGGTAGAATTGCAGCGGAAGAAACAGAATCAAGAAGCGTATGACGGCAATGCGCAAGACCCGACTCCGACTGCTGCGCAGCTAACCTTTCAAGGTAGCGGCTTGGTAGCAGATGCAGAACACGTGACACAAGAAGATGGCGCTGAGGAGCCGCAGTCAGGAACCGACTGGACAGATTACCTAGTGCAGTCTGTCGGCGATCTGGTCCCTCAGTTGTCCGACCTGGATGACACACAGCTCGAAGAAATGCGCGAAGCAGAACTAGCTGGCAAGGCGCGGGTTACCTTGCTGACCGCAATCGAAGAAGAACTTACTCAACGTCAAGGAGCGTAAAATGTATCTCGTCATGCACTGCGGTGGTCTTTCATTTAACGGGGACACAATAAAAACCAAGTCCCTTGGTGGCAGCGAGAGTGCTGCCTATTACATGGCGCGCGAACTCGCGAAGCTGGGGCACAGCGTCACGCTGTTCACCGAAGCGCAAGAGACCGGCACCTTCGACGGCGTGAAGTACGAGTGGATGGGCAACGTCAGCAACGACACCCCGCTCGGCGACCGCTTCACCTTCTACGCGGAGAACACCCCGCACGACGTCTGTATCATCCAACGGCACCCGCGCGCCTTCGAACGCAAATGGGCGAGCAAGATCAATCTATGGTGGCTGCACGACCTCGCTACATACCACAATAAAGACCTCGCGGTCGGCCATATGTGGAATGTGGACAAGGTGCTCTGCGTTTCTGAATATCACAAGGCGCAGGTGGTGAAGGTCTACGGACTGCCCGCTGACATCATCGCCGTGGTGCGTAATGCCATAGACATGGCGACGTATGCCATAGAGCCGATGGTGCTGCAAGACAAGGTAGTTTCTACTAAGCGCGAGCTGGAGGAAGGCACCATTGTCACGCTTCCGGCCACCTACCATCTGTTTTACTCTTCACGCCCTGAGCGCGGTTTAATCAACCTCGTAAAGCCGGACGGCATCATGGAGCGTCTCAAGAACAAGAACGTCCACTTGCATGTGTGCGGCTATGAGAACACCACGCCGCAGATGGAGGCAGAGTATCGCTATCTGTGGGCGCGTTGCGCGGAGCTGCCGAACGTGATGAACCATGGTGCGCTATCCAAGCAAGACCTCGCGGCATTGCAGAATGCTTGTGATGCATGGGTGTACCCTACCGAGTTTGAGGAGGCCTCCTGTATCACGGCTATGGAAGCGATGGCTGCGGGGTGTGTCATCATTGCCAGCGACCTTGCGGCATTGCCCGAGACCTGCGCCGGTGACGAGGACACCGTGCTGATTCCGCTCAAGGATGGCAAGGTGGATATTGACAAGTTCATCGCCAGCATCCTGGAACCCACTATCGTGGCCAGTAGCCGGCAACGTTACTCGTGGCGGGCGTCAGCAGAATCTCTGCTAGACGAAGTGCAGGGCATCTTCGCATCAGCGCAGCCCTCCTCGCTGGCACACCATTTCCTTCGCCATTCGGACATCAAGGCGTTCGAGAGTTTGAAGCTCTCCCCTGATGTGTCGGCATTCGTCACCGAACTGCTGACCGAGTACAACGTCGCCTATCGCTTCTACCGCGAGGGCACCTACGAGCAGCAGTACAAGGAAGTCTATCAGTACGAAGAAGATCGTGGCGTACATTACGGTCCGGAGGATGTCACCGGCACATCACGCTACCAGTGCGTCGCGAACAAGGTAGGTGAACTGCCCGCTGGAAGTCGAGTGTTAGATTATGGCTGCGCGCACGGACACTACGTCGTGATGCTCGCGAAACAATTCCCGCATCTGGTCTTCGTAGGTGCTGACATCGCACAGAGCAATCTTGATAAGGCTGCGAAGTGGGCAGCGGACGAGGGGTTGACCAACATCGACTTCTTGAAGGTGGATGGGACACTCGCTGCAATCAGGGATGCGTGCCCGCTATCTGATTTCATCATTGCAGCGGAAGTGATAGAGCATGTCGGTGACTCGCAGGGGTATGTAGACACACTCGCTGATTGCCTGCGCAACGCTCAGAGCAAGATGGTTATTACCACGCCGTATGGTCCGTGGGAAGCTCAAGGGTATCGCGAGCAGGGTTATCGTCGCGCGCACCTGCATCATTTTGAGCGTGCTGACCTGCAAGAGATGCTAGGGCACCATCCCGATTACAAGGTGGTCGCGGCACCGAGCGGCCAGTCCAGATTTCACGCACCGCTGGGCAGTTACATCGTCTCGTTCAGCAAGCCGACCGAACCGAGCCGCGCGATCAACTACACGCGCAAGGTGATGCAGACCATGCCCGACCAGACGGTATCGTGTTGCATGATTGTGAAGGATGCGGAGCAGGATATAGTGCGCTGCCTGCGCTCCGTGCTGCCCTTCGTGCAGGAGGTGGTAGTTGGGGTTGACCGCGCCACCCGCGACGCCACCCTGGAACTCCTACGTATCCTCGAACGCACTAACCTGCTGGTGGCTTTCCGCATTATTGACCTGGAGCCAGTACAGGAGACCGGCTTCGCGGCAGCGCGCAACGCTACCCTGAGGTACGCTTCATGCGACTGGATTCTGTGGATTGACTCGGACGAGGTCCTAAGCAACGCGGAGCATCCGACCAGCCGACTATTGCGTAATTCCATGTATAACGGCTTCGCGGTGAGACAGCATCATTTCAGCACTGACCCTGTAGGCATCATCAAGGTGGACATGCCCTGCCGTCTGTTCCGCAATCGCAAGGGTATTCAGTTCTTCGGCGCGGTACACGAGCATCCTGAACTGAAGCTGAACGAGGGGCTCGGTCCGGTATCGCTGATGAGCGGTATGGAGATCGTGCACCACGGCTACGCCAACGAGCAGGTGCGGCGCAAGCGATTTGACCGCAATCTGCCGCTGCTGAAGCGCGACCGCGAAGAATTACCAGAGCGTCTATTGGGCAAGTTCCTGTGGCTCCGCGATCTGGCGCAGCTCACGCAGTACGAGCTTGAGGACAACTGCCTGGACAGGGATGCACTGCCCCAGCGCATCGAGGAAGGCATCAATCTCTGGCTCGAACTGCTGGCGGCCAAGAACTACCGCATCATACTGGATGCGCTACCCTACTATTCGCAGCTCGCGATCATCAAGGGCGGTGGGGTAGACTTCAGCTTTGTGGTCAACGCGAACTGGATGGGTGAGGCAAAGCTGGAAGGAGTGCCGAAAGTGGAAGGTTACTTCGCGGACAAGGCGCACGCATTCGCGCTGATGAATGGTCTGGCGGAAGATAAGTTGCTGGAACTGGACAGGAGGTATCTATGAGCACTATCATCACATGGGTAGACGTGACCGCGCGCTATGCGGAGATGGACAAGCTGCCCAACGGCACCAGCCCGGAGGTACAGGCCAATCTTATCCTGATGGCGGAGGCATCGGTACATAGCCGCTTGGCATCGCGCTACGCCGTGCCGTTCAGCTCCAGCAACTACACTGCGCGCGACCTTGCCGTGGACACGCTGTATGTACAGGCGCAGCTCACGCGGCAGCCAGAGAAGGCGCAGGCGTTGCAGGAGTCCATCGACGCGCGCATCACTGCGTTGGTGAATGGCCAAGCCAACATGATAGATGCGACTGGCGCAGCTGTAGCAACGATGGTCGGGGACACTATCTGGAGCAGCTCGGAGAATTACCCGCCGGTATTCGGCGTAGGTGACATCGCGAAAGCGGAGGTCAGCTCGGAGCAGCTGCTGGATGAAGCTACCACGCGCGGGGAGTTTACTGTATGACCGTCTCCGTTCAACTGAACCAGCCCGCAGTCGATGCGTTCAAGGCAGCTCTGAAAGCTGCGCGCGAAGGGTTGAAGAATGATGGCGTCGCAATGCGGCAGGTTGCTGTGTTTCTGGACTCGTGGGTGCAGCGCAACTTCAAGGGCAAGGGCAGCGGGGTCGGGGGGTGGGTACCGTTTACATATGGTGGCAGGTTATCGCTGAAGCGCAAAGCGACGGCTTATTCAAAAGAGGCGCGCCACTGGATCAATACGAATGCTGCATTACTCCAGGATACCGGAGCCTTGCGTCATTCGTTCCTGCCGTTCATCCGCAAGGGGGTGGCGGGTATTGGCTCCGAGCTACCTTACTCCAAGCCGCATGACGAGGGTGACGACGAGCGCAACATACCGCAGCGGCGCATTTTACCAGAAGACCGCGAGGTCAGGGTGCAGGTCTTCGAGATACTGGACAACTTTGTACTATTAAAAACGAGGGGGCTGAAATGATCGATGTAAGCACGCTGACTATTGCCCTACATGACAAGCTCATAGACAGCACGGCACTCGACTTGCTACGCTGCGAGCGCGAGCGTAGCGTGCGCATCAACTTCGACCCCGCGCGCTGTCCGTGGGTCGGGGTATATCCGGGCACGGTGGAGACCAACCCGCGTACGGCAGCGGGCAGTAAGTCGTGGACGGAGCCGGTGGAATTGCAAGTAGTCGCGCAGACGGCTTCTTTTGGAAGCGACGGTGCGGACGCAAGTGATGCGCTGGAGGGTTTGCTTAAAGCTATCATGGATGTCATGAACGAAGACCTGACGCTTGGCATCACAGGTGCGCGGGTCGTCAAGTTCCGGCGCGAGTATCGGTATGTGCAGTTCGACGATGATGGTCAAGGTGACTTGTTTATGCCGCAGGCAGTCATCACAATAAGTTTAGAAGTGCGGTCGTAACCACAACCTAGGAGGCTGTATGAAGTACTATTGGAGCAGCGAAAGTGGCATGGTACCTAACATAGGTCACTTTGAAAAGGGTGATGAGGTGTCAGCCGACATCGCTCAGAAATTGCGGGATGCTGGCTATACCATTCGCACGGACGAAAAGTCCGAAAAGAAGATTACTAAAGGAGAAGAATTATGAGCTACGGAATGGATGCAAGAATCGGGATCAGTTTCCAGAACAGCTACGGAACGGCGAATACCGCTTCGATGCACTGGCTGGAGCCAGTCAGTGAGTCAGTGGTTTTGAACAAGGCGCAAAATACTCAGAAGGGTGTGCGCGGCATCTACGATAAGGGTCAACTGTACGAAGGAGTGAATACCATCGCAGGGGACATTGTCATAGAAGCCCGCGCAAACTCGCTGGGTGTATTATTGACATCTGTGTGCAACTCACCGACGACTGTGACCAGCGCCGCGCTGTATACGCACACATTCAAGCCGCGCGCCGCAGATCACAGTCTGCCAAGTGCAGAGCGCCCATTCACCTATCATAAATTCCTTGGAGACACCGGGTCAGCGCAGCAGTACAGTGATATGAATGGCACTGCACTGGAGTTATCCATCAACAATGGTGAATTGATGACAGCAAGGTTGAATATGGTAGGTGGTTCATTTGATCGCTCCGCAGCTATCGCAGCAACCTACGGTACGACAGAGCCATTGGACTGGTCTATCAGTTCCATGTCGTTTGCTGGCGTCGGCGTATCTAACCTTCGCCAATTCACACTCACCCAGGACAATATGCTGGAAGTCCAGCACGTCATTGATACCGATAAATTTCCGGCGCGTATCAAGCGAACTGATATGCGCAGCATCAATGTGGCCGGTACGATATTATTTGACGATCAAGCACAGGCGGATATATTCCTTGCGCAAACTACGCAAGCTGTCAAGCTGTACATGCGAGGCAACACTGCTGTGCAATCTGGATACTATGATGCGTTGCTGGTGGATATTCCAGCGTTGCGTTATACGGAGTTCCCGCTTGTGATAGGAGGACCCGGCCAAGTAGAGGTCAGCTTCAAGGCAGAGGCAACCTACCATCCGTCTTCGGCAACCGCGATTGCTTACGTACTCGCCTGCGGAAAGGCTGGGTTCTAATCATGGGAAATTGGACGAGCAACGTAATTCTTGAGCCGATTGAATTTGACGGCGACAGTATCGTGTTTACCTGTGGTCGATTGACTGTGGAGGATATGCTGGCGCTGTCAAAATTCTTTGATCAAGAAAAGGGCGTGTTGCGCTTTGACGATCAACTCCAGGCGCTGAATACCGCGCAGGGCTTGATTGGTAAGTACGTTAGGCGGATCGACGGAATGCGAATGCCGGATGGTGCGTCAATTACTGTCGAGCAGTTCTCTGAAGTAGCGCGTGAATTCTATTTTGTGCCACTGCTCGGCGAGTTATTGGCAAATCTAGTAACGATCAGCACGGTAGGCAAATCGGAAAAAAACTCATAACCGCCTTTGCAAAGATGCTGCGCGGTGTGGTTCGTGCAGAGGCGGTTGTAATTGGGAACATCGAGGCAGCACAATGGATGCTGGTCTACAGTGACACACATGATGGTAATGGGCGTATCGAATGGCCGGATGGCGGATGTTATCTTCAACAAGTCGCCTTCGTGCCCGAGATATTTAGACTCGCAGCACGGGAGATCAGGCAATATCAGCAGGAACTTGCGAATAGGAAAAAGCGATGAACGTCATTGAGTTTTCGATTAAGGCGCTGGACAATTTTAGCGCCAACATGGACAAGTTCCATAGAGGCTTGACTAAGACTGAGAAGGCGTTCGCGGCGCTCGGTCTCACCGCTGCGGCATACGCTGCTGTGCGCTCCGTCAAGGCATCGCTGGATAATGCGGAGGCGATGGGTGTCGCCGCACAGAAAGCCAACATGGCGACGGAGCAGTTCTCTGCACTGGCGTGGGCTGCGAAGATGTCGAACGTGGAGCAGGGTTCGCTGACCACCGGACTGAAGCTGCTAGGGCGCGCGCTCGCGGAGGGGGACGCCACCCCTGCCGGTAAGGCGCTAGGATTCTTGGGCGTTTCCGCGACTGATGCGAATGGCAGGCTCCGCCCAACTATTGACGTCTTGATGGATGTAGCAGATGGCTTCAAGAATGCGAAGGACGATGCTAACAAGACCAAGACTGCGATGGAGCTGTTCGGGCGCAGCGGCGTGGACATGGTGCCTATGCTGAATCAAGGTAGCGAGGCTATCAGGGAGATGATGGAAGATGCCAAGAAGCTGGGAATTGTCATTTCCGATGACTTTGCAGCCTCGGCGAATCAGGTCAACGATAACCTCGATACTCTTGCACAGGTTATCAAAGGCTCGGTCAACGTCGCAATGGCACAGGTGTCACCAGTCATTGAGCAGATCACCGGCCAATTCATACAGTTTGCCACTGAAGGCGATAATGTTGCGAAGGTTGGTGAATCAATCGCTGCTGGGTTGCGCGTAGTAATGACTGCGGTTGTCGGCGTATCTGGAGCATTCAAAACGATGGGCGAGTGGCTGGGTGGTGTATTCGCAGCACTCGCCGCCGCCGCTAGTGGTAATTTCAAAGAAGCATTCAACATCTTAAAGATCACGGTCGCGGATGCTGAAAAGAACGTAACGGTCGTTGCTAAGAATATAGCGGATGTCTGGGATAAAGGTGCACAAAGCGTAGCAGGGTCGGAAGCCAAGAAGATGACCGCCTTGCGCAAGGCGGCGGCATCGCTGAAAAACGTAGAGCATGAGACGAAGGCTGCGAAGGAGGCGCAAGAGGCATACGCAGAGACTTACAAGCAACTCACCGACTTACTCAAGGCTGCGCAGACACCTGAAGAAGCACACATTGCGCGACTTGAAGCGATCACAGACTTACAGAAAAAACTGGGAGGCACCTCTAAGGAGTTGACTGCCGCTATCGCGCGCGAGAATGAAGAATGGGAACACACCGAGCTTTCGACGCAGAGATACAAGGACAGCGTGACGGGCGTGATGGCCACGACGACCCGTCTCATCAAGGATGATCTGAAGCAAGTAGGTAATGCGACCTACCAGATGTCGGTGGCGCTCAAGTCCGCGTTCAAGACTCTGTCAAAGGGTATCGGGGACTCAATAGGTGATGCTATCGTGAACGGTAGCAGCCTTCAGGATTCGATGGAATCGATTGGGAAGAACATCGCTGTCAGTCTTATATCCGCATTCGTGCAGGCGCAGATCGCGGGCGTGGTCGCGGGCACGGCGGTCAATACGGCGTGGCTTCCGTGGGCTGCTGCGATCATCGTGCTGAAACTGCTCCTGGATGAGTTCGGGCCGATAGTCATCGCATTAGGTGCGGTTGCCGTCGCTGTCGGCCTTGCGGTATCCGCTGCGTGGGCAATCCCGGGAGCGGTGATTCTCGTGATCATAGCTGCTGTATTAATCCTTAAGAAACTGTTTGAAGAGTTCGGCATACTTGGCGTGATATTCGCGCCACTAATTGCGACCTTCTACGTCTTAAAAGCGGTGGTAGAGTTGGTCAGCGATGCTGTCAAATCGCTCTTCAGTACCGATGGTGGTATATTCTCGTCAATGCTGGATGGTGTGCTTTCAGCATTCCGTGCGATACTGGACGTCATCCGTGCGATAGTTGATGCTGCGAAGAACATAATCGGCGGAGGCGGTGGCATTATCGGGAATATACTTGGAGGTGCCGGGAACCTAATCGGCGGGGCGGTCAGCAGCATCGGTAGTATGCTCGGTTTCGCAGGGGGTGGATTCACAGGCTACGGCTCACGCAGTGGTGGGTTGGATGGGCAAGGTGGCTTCTTGGCAATGCTACACCCCCAAGAGACTGTGATTGACCATGTGCTGGATAGCGAAGGCACCACCCGAGGCAGTACAGGAGCAGGAGGCACACAAGGTCTGTCTATCCAGAGCGTAACTATTCACGTACTTGAGAATGCCATCAATGTGGATGCTTTTGCACACATGGATAAAATGCAACTGCGCGCTGCGCTTGGGCAACCTATTATTGATGCGCTGAATGAAATGACTTCGATCGGTGTCCGACCTAACTTTGCAACGGAGAATAGATAATGCCAAGCTACGCGCTTTCGGATGGTGTTAATGTAGTTAACATGGAACCTGACTACGACCTGGTGACGTCTGCGCGCAAAGTGCAGACAATGCACCGCACGCGATCTGGCGCTGCATACCTATACAAATGGGGGCGGTTCGATCATGTTGCGTTCGGTGTTACCTATCTGTCTTCCGCCGATATGTGCCGCGTCAATTCTTGGTGGGGGGCTAACACGCCAGTCGTGTTGTACGATCTGAATAGTGTCGCAGTAGTGAGTGGCTATCTAATAAACGCATCGACGCCGGTTGACCGGATGATAAAGCCGTACACGGACTTATTCATGGGTTTGATAGAATTGGAGAGTTTCTAAGTGTATTCCGTTTCCTCATCGTTCTTGTCACGTGCTACCAGCAAGACCGCCCCGTGGTCGCGCAAGTTCTTGATTGGTAGTAGCGATTATACTAACCGCGTCTTGTCATGGCCGGTCATCGCGCGCCGGTGGGATGACGTCGTGCCAAGCACAGTCACGATTGACCTGTCGAACGCGGATCAGATGTTCAACTTCTTCCTGCCTGATGGCACGCTGCTGAACACGAACTGCACCTTGCAGATGGGGTTCACAGATGAATACCTGTCCTTGATGTCTGGCACGATTGACGCACTGCGCTATAAGAATGAGGTTGTTTCACTAACATTGATTAATAAGTTCAAGAAGTTATCTGACCGCATCATTGGCGATTTGACATCCCCGGCGATATACACAAATTCAGATTACATGGTACACGACCTAGCGTGGTACGTCTGTACGTCGCACAGTGGTTTGTCCGCACTTACCAGCACTAACAATCCTGACATTGACTATGCCAGCTTCACGAGTTGGTCGAGCGTATTCTCCGCGGACAACGTGCGTATAAACGCGCGCTTTACCGGCAATGTGGCATCCGCTATGCTGAAGAAGATTGCAGAACTTACGCAGTCCGCGATTTGGGTAGAGAATGACAAACTGAAATTTATGCGTTTCACCATCGCGGATTCTGCCGCGATGTCATTCGATGACAGCGCAACGATAGGCGGTACGCAGACGATGGATGCGCGCAGCTTACTAAATCGGTGCTATGTTGGTGCGGCGTACAACGTGACTTCAATGACCTATGGCATCACGGTCAGCAATGCAGACTCATCCAGCATCTCGCGCTATGGCGCAAAAGAACGCATCGTCAAGGAAGAGACGATCTGGTACGTGGATTCTGCGTCGGCGCTGAACTTGGCACAACGCAAAGTGCTAATCGGACGCGAGATATTTCCGCGCTTAGTTATTGATGCACCGCTACAGGGAATCCATCTGAGCATCGGAGACTGCATCGTCGTGGTAGACGCACAGATCGGTGTGTCAGACAGCTTTCGGATCATGGAAGAAGCAATAAGTATGGACAGCGGCAAGAAGACCTACATCGCAGATCAAAGCCAGTACCAGAACGGCTTTCGGCTGGATTATTCTGCACTTGATTCATCTGACGTACTCACGTAAGGAGACACGAGCATGGCAATTTTGAGAATGATTAAGTGTGACATCAAAGGTTGCACCGAGACGTGCGTAGAACCAGAACCAAACGCTGGTTGGATGGGGTGGGGTATGTTACAAGGCATCGTTCTAAACGGCGCGGAGAGTCCGTCGCTGTGTCCAACGCATCTTCGCACACTTGCTAAGATTGCTGACAATTTGGAGGTAGCGTGCCATGGGATGGACTAGCTTAGCCTTTGCTTATGGGTCGGTGCTGACCAGCACCAAGATGACCCAGTTACAGGACAATTTCGGGTACGGCGCGGGAAGCCCCAATCCAACCTTTATTGCGCCGGCACTTGGGACTCCGGCATCCGGCATAGCGACTAATCTGACTGGCACCGCTTCTGCTTTAAGCATTGGCGGGAACGCTGCTACAGCCACTACAGCCACTACAGCCACTACAGCCACTACAGCCACTACAGCCACTACAGTCACTATTTCAGACGCAGGTGGCGACACTACCACATTCCCCCTGCTCGGGACTGCTGCGACTGGTAATCTTGGCCCCGCCACTGACGTAGGGTTGACCTACAACGCGACCACAAATGCGCTGTCTACCACGACATTTGTTGGCGCGCTGACTGGCGCTGCATCTGGTAACATACCAATTGATGCCGGTTCCGAAGGTGTTGGGCTCCCGATGACGCTTTATAATTCGTCAGCTGGTGCGGTAGCTTCTGGGGATGTTGCAGCAGGGTCTGGTTTAAGATTCCACTTTCAAAATGCGGACGGTACTGGAACGGCATCTGGAACTCCGACAGGAACATGGAGGAATATAACCGGAGTCGTTAGCGCAAATGGCAATATCCATGACTGGCAGCGCATATCTTAACAAGGAAAAATCATGCAAACTCGCAACCTCAAATACAATCGCTCCGGCACAGTGGACATGGAAATCGAGCATCCTAAATATGGATGGATTCCATTCACTGCATCACCTAATGATTCGGAGCAACGTGGCAGGGAGCTTTACGCTGCTGCTATTGCAGGAGAATTCGGTGCTATTGCCGCTTACATCGCCCCAATCAAGACGGTAGAGGAAGAGAACGCAAGTATCCAAGCCCAGATTGATATGTTGGAACGCCAGCAACTCATGCCGCGAGTGACGCGAGAAGCCTTGCTCGGGATCGCTTTGCAACAAGCGGCTACACTCGGTATGACTGAGACGCAATTAGCTGATGCGAACACAGGCTTTCGCAAGCTCCGCGACTTCGAGACAAGCATCATTACGCTGCGCGATCAGATGGTAGCAATCAAATGATAACCATCCTTCTCCTCACTTGGTTCACCATCGTCAGCTTCGTGGTCTACATGGGCGTGCGCCAGTGTTGGTACTCGCTACACTGGATTTCCAAAGTGTTGCTCGGCATCTTCTGGCTAGGCTATCCGGTTGACCTGCTACTGGGTGCGACTGTGCTGACGCTTTACTTTCGCGAACTGCCTGCGCTCAACGAGGTATCAATCAGTCACCGGATGCGGAAGCACCAGTACGATTCAAAGCTGGCTGCATTCGTATGGACTGAGATTCGCAAGATTGACCCGAAACATCTTGGAGATTGAAATGGACACTGCAACATTCAACGCTGTATTGATAAGTCTGCTCGCAACGTGCTTTGCCTTATTGATGATACTGCTCGGTTGGATTGGCGCGCGGCTGCACGCCAAACTCGATGAGACCATCAGGATACTGCGCGCGATAGAGCGTGACTTGCGCGGTGATCTGGCCAAGATCGACCGGCGCGTAACGCGGATAGAAGATCATCCGGCACTAGCGATACCGCCGCTGTTAAGAGAAGCGCCGCAGTGAACGATAATCAGCATCTGAAGAACGCGATAGCGGCAGCCAACCCGCAGTTGAATACCGTGCAGCGGCACAGCGTCTACGGCACGGCACACCAGTCCCCAAACCGCATCGTCGTCCACGCGATGGGCGAATACATCCTGTCCGAGGACGGCAGGGGCTACGACTACGCACCGGACTTCCTGGAGCGGATGCAGCTATCGGCGCACGCGCTGGTAACATCAGATGGTACGGTGCTGCGCTGCCGCAACGACGACGAGGGAGCCTACCACGCGCGCGGGTTCAACGCCGGTTCGCTGGGTATGGAACTGCTGGTGTCGGGCAAGCACGACTACGACTCGTTCCTGCGCACGATCAAGCACCCGTATGTGACCGACGCCCAGTACGCCGCAGCGGTGATGCAGTGCCGCGAGTGGGTGCGCTTGTACAGGATCACCCTGATTGACCGGCACAGCGATGTATCACCAGGACGGAAGTTCGATCCCGGAGCAGGGTTCCCGTGGGGCAAGTTCTTAGATGATGTGAGGAGGTAGCCATGACTGAACTTAACCTGTGGTCGTTCCTTGCCGTGTTCGGCTTACAGTTCCTTGGCATGTTCATGCACTGGCGCAAGCTGAAGAAGCAGAAACGCGTGGGCGGGAACTTCGTCAGTTACTTGTTTGCAGATTACCCCGGACGCTCACTGACCACCTTTGCCGCACTGCTGGGTTCCGCGTGGCTGTCGTCAATCGGCGGCGTGGCAGACAATATCAACCCTGAATTGATCTTCACCATGCTGTCGCAAGGCATCCTGCACGTACCTAGTATCGGTGCGGTTGTGGCATCGTACATGACCGGTTACGGGTTCGACAGTTCCATCAACAAGGGAGCCTCGCTGTGAACTGGCGCATCGTGATCGCCCTGCTGGTAATCACCTTCGCTGCCGGCTGGTACGTGAACGGACTGCGACACGAGCAGAAGGCGGACGAACTGGAACTGGCACACAGTGCGGAACTGATCGCCGAGCGCGCCAGGAATGCCGCGCTGACAACCAACCTACAGAAGGAGAGACAGAATGCCGAACATGCTCTTAACACTTTGCTTGACCGCCCTGCTCCTCGGGTGCGCCTCCCCATCTGTCCGCCTGGAGAAGCCCACTCCGCCGGTGGAAGTGCGCTACCCACTGCCGCCGCCGAACGAGCCGACCATCGAAGTCAGGAGATTCTTGACGACGCTACAAGACGCCTTGACAGCAAAGCCGCCGAGTGGTCAAGAGCCATAGAAGCGTGCCGCGTAGTGATGGGCTGGGCGCTCAATTAGATATATAGGGATTTTGAAAAGAGAAAAATAAAATTTTATTTTTGACGCCAGTTATCGCATTATCGCATTAAACCCAATAGGCGCGTTGCTTATTATCGTTTGCTTATGCACATTGCAGCGCATTATCGCATTGCTCATTGGTTTTTATATACCAGGATTTGGATTAGTCAGCCAAGCCACTGCCCTATAATAAGGGCAGCAATAATCAGGGTTGAATAGAATGACTCATCAAGAACGGGTTAAGAGTTTTGCTCACCAGAAAGAAGCGCGCAAGCTATCTAAAGGCAGGGCAGCGTTCGGCTATCTGATGGAGCAGGGCACGGGAAAGTCCAAGACGCTGGTAGATGACGCTGCCTACCACTTCTCCATCGGCGAGATCGAGCTACTGGTGGTCACTGCACCGAATGGGGTGCAGCGCGGTTGGTTCTATCAACACCTGCCCGATCATATGCCGGTCGGCATCCTGTATAAGGCCATGGTCTTTTCCGCCGAGAAGACCAAGAAGCGGGAACGGCTGGTGGAGGATATGCTCAACAACCCGTTCAAGGGGCTGCGCGTCTTCCTGCTCAACTACGAATCGCTGATTGATAAGAAACGGGGAGCGGGCTTCTTGCTCCTGGAGCTGCTCAAGAAGTACAAGACGCTATGGGCACTGGATGAGTCCCATCGGATCAAGAACTGGGATGCCAAGACCACCCGGACGATTATTGATCTATCCACTCACGCCAGTGTGCGGCGCATCATGACCGGCACCTTTGGCTTCTCGCCGGAAGACCTTTATCCGCAGATGGCATTCCTGGATAAGCACATCCTTGGGTACCCTTCCTATACTGCCTACCGCTGCCACTTCGCCGTGATGGAGCCGGATAACTCCAACACCATGCGGATGATAAAGCGGCGACTAGTGCAGAAGTATGGTGAAGTGCGAGCGCGCAGTATGATGCCCAAGGTGGTCGCGCGAGATGCTGCGGGCAGGAAGATGTACAAGAACCTGGATGAGCTGCAACAGCTGATCGCTCCACACACCTACCGCAAGCTAAAGGTAGACTGCCTCGACCTGCCGTCAAAGGTTTACCAGAAGCGATATGTGGAACTGACCAGCGAGCAGCGCACCATCTATAATACTTTGCGCGACAGCTACATGGCAGAGTACGAGGGCAAGTTTCTGGATGCTAGTATGGCGCTGACCCGCTTGACCCGCTTACAGCAGGTTGCTGGCGGCTTCTTCCCTTCGGATGATGAGGGCGGCAAGGTCTTCCCGATTGGTGAGGTGAATCCAAAGCTGCAAGAGGTGTTGGAGATAATCGAGGACACCGGAGAAGGGAAGGTGATTATATGGGCGCGCTTCGTAGCGGAGCTGCACTTGATCGCCAACATTCTTCGTGAGACTTACGGTCCTGGCACGGTAGCCCGTTACTGGGGCGACATCAAAACAAAGGAGCGGGATCTTGGCAAGGATGAGTTCTGCGCTGCCGGGAGCAAGCGGCGGTTCTTTGTTTCGCAGCAGCGTTCTGGTGGCACCGGTCTTGATGGCTTGCAGATAGCACGCATGGAAATCTATGTCAGCAACGACCACAGCCTCCTAAACAGACTGCAGTCGGAGGATCGCTGCGATAGAATAGGGGCGCTGGGTAGTTTGACTATTGTTGATATTGAGGCGACAGATACCCGTGACGGTTTCATCATTGATGCTTTGCGCGGCAAGAAGGATGTAGCAGATATAATCAATGGCGATCCCAGTAAGGCTTGGATTTAGTAAGGGCTTAGAGTAGTGCAGTGCCGGGATAAGTCCACAAAACCCTCTCCGGCAATACCTCCAACTCTGGACTGCAATAGGGAAGGGGCAAGCGGTGATGACTTTAATGCGCGGTATGAGAACGTCTGGAACCAGAAGCACCGCAAGAACGACGTGACTGCCGAGAGAGTTCGGCAAGATTTTGCAGCACCGGAGCGCGCCCTGCACTTTTAATCAGTCAAGGGGTTGGAAAAACGGGGATGCGCTCCGCCTAATTTTACATCGAGAAAGAAAATGAATAACCTAGCAGACCGACCACGCATATACATCCCGCACGAGCCCTGCCGCTGGGATGATGTGGGACAGACCTTGGTACCGATCTACGACCTGGGACCCGCTACCAAGCACGGCACCCTGACCCCGCTACTACCACGCGGACCGCTGACCCTATCATCGCGGGAGGTCGTTGCCAAACTGCGCGAACAGCTCCAGGATTTCACCGATGATGACTTCATCCTCTGTATCGGGGATCCGGTCATCGTCGCCAGCGCCTGCATGGTGGCGGCACAGATCAATGGCGACTATGCCAAGGTGCTGCGCTACGACCGCCACAACAAAGAGTACCGCCCCGTAGAAATTAACCTAGGAGAATGAAATGGCAAGCAAAGCAAAATCACTGGTAGACATGGAAGAGGACGCCAAGGCGGTAAACAAGACCAGCATCGCAGAACTAATAAAGCTGGTGGAGCGGCAGCTTGCGATAGAAGCATTCATCGCTGACCTGTCGGATAAGTCGAAGAAGGCCGCAGAGAACCTCAGGGCACTGACCGAGATCGAACTGCCTACCTTTTTCGATTCGGTCGGGATCAAGGAGATCACACTGCCCGATGGCACCTCGGTCAAGGTCGAGGAGAAGGTCTACCCGAACATCCCGGAAGACAACTGGGCAGATGCGGTGACCTGGCTCAAGGAGAACAACTTCGACTCGCTAATCAAGAATGAGGTCAAAATAATCTTCGGCAAGGGTGAGGATGAAAAGGCAGAGAAAATAATGGAGATGCTGGTTAAGAAGAAGTGCACCGACTTCACCAACAAGCAGTTCATCCATCCGCAGACACTGGGCGCATTTGTCCGGGAGCGATTGGCGGAGGGCAAGGACCTCCCTTCGGCAATCAATGTAAATCCGGTCCGTAAGTCAACCATCAAGAAGCCTAAACTTAAATAAGGAGCAGCGAACATGGCAGCGAAGAAACCACAAGTAGGAAAACCAGCGGCAGAAGAATCGACTGCCGTGACCACCAAGAAGGGCACCAGCGTGGCGGTGCCCCTAATCAACATGGAGCAGGATGCCGGGGCAGGGTTCGAGGGAGCCACCAAGGAATCCTTTGCCATCCCGTTCACTGCCATCCTGCAAAGTGGCAGCCCGCAGTGCAAGAAGTCCGATGGTGCATACATCAAGGGCGCGCAGGAGGGCATGTTCATCAACACCGCTACCAACGAGATCACCGATGGCGACGAGGGCTTCTTGTTTGTACCCGCCTGCTACACTCTGACCTACGTTGAATGGGCGCTGCGCGAAAACGGTGGCGGCTACCGTGGCGAGCATGACGCCACCAAGGGCTTGGCAATGACCCGTGCAGCGCACAAGGACGATAAGGGGCGCGACATCCTGCCGAACGGGAACCAGCTCAACCCGACCCATAACTTCTACGGTATCCGGATTGATGAAGATGGTTCAGCCCAGCGCACCATCCTGTCGCTGACCTCGACCCAGATCAAGACGGCCAAGAAGCTGATGACCACTTTGAACCTGCAAGAGGTCGAGCGTCCCGATGGCACCCGCTTCCCCGCCCCGATGTTCGCCAACCGGCTGCGCATGACCACTGAGCCGCAGTCCAACGATAAGGGCTCCTGGTTTGGTTGGACACCGACCATCGAGCGGCGGCTGGACCTGACTGACAAAGGGGATGTCGATCTGTATCTAAAGGCGCGCGCATTCAAGGACTCTATCTTGAAGGGCGAGGTCAAGGTTGCTGACCGCCAAGCAGATGCCCCAGTCCCGCCAGTCGAAGGTGATGAGGAGTTCTAATAACAATCAGAGAGGAACGCGGGAGCAATCCCGCGTTTTTAATCATGCAGAAGACTTTCAATGTGAAGGCGCACGGTAAGGGGCTGAAGGTGATCCTGCTGGACAGCGTCGCAGCGGTCAGGGGCAAGTGGGACAAATTATACGGCAAAGCTGCCACTGAGGACGATCTGGCAACTGCCTTCTTTGTGCCGCCGCATCACCGGTGCCGCGAATCGAGTTACGGCACCATCTATCTGCCGCGCAGGCATCCGCAGGTAACTGCTTATGTAATCCATGAGTGCACCCATGCCGCGATCAATCAAGCACGTGAACTGGGGGCAGAGGAGCTGGATGCTTCCGCCGAGGAGAATGTGGCAATCTTGACCGGCCTGCTAGCTGCCAGAGTATTGTCGAAACTGTCCGCGCACAGGTAGTACCGTGGAAAAGGATAGAGTGCTGGTTAAGCTGGCAGAGCATTTCCTTTCCCTGTTCGCCGGTCTCGACCGCGCACATGGGACATATAATATACCGACTGATGGCAAGACCATCGAAGGGGAGAAAGTACAAGGGAGACCATACACCGAACATAAGCCAGTCACTGCTGACCTATGGTACGCACACCTTGCCGGCACCAAGGGCATCGGCATTATCCCGATCACCGATCAAGCAACTGTTCACTGGGCAGCAATAGACGTAGATACCTATCCACTCGACCTGAAGGAGATGGAGGAGAAGCTGACCGCATTGAATCTGCCACTAGTGATCTGCCGTAGCAAGAGCGGCGGGGCGCACCTGCTGCTGTTCTGCCGCGAACCGATCAAGGCATCACTGGTGCGCACAAAACTGGCAGAGTGGGCGTGCGCTGTGGGCTATCCCAGCGCAGAGATATTCCCAAAGCAGAATTCACTGGCCAATAAGACCGATGTGGGCAACTGGCTGAACATGCCCTACTTCAACGTCAAGGATACTAATCGGTACGCTTTGCTGGAGGGCAAGAAGCTCAAGGTAAAAGAGTTTCTGGAGCTGGCAGAGTCGCGCAAGGTTACGGCGGATGCGCTGCGGGCATTCTCATTAACCGCGCTGGGCGGCGAAGAGTTTGAGCAGGGGCCGCCTTGCCTGCAATTCTTGGCTGGCAAGGGCTTTCCGCGCGGCAGTAGAAACATCTCACTGTTCAACCTGGCGGTATTCGCGCGCTTTGCTTTCGAGGATGATTGGAAAGAGAAGGTCGATGAGTATAATCGCTCCCTGATGGACCCACCATTGGCGACCTCCGAGGTGATGAACACCCTGAAATCCGCCGGTCGCAAGAGCTACTTCTTCACCTGCGACAAGGACCCCATTGCCTCGGTCTGTAACAAAGAGGTGTGTCGCACCCGCAAGTATGGCATCGGCGGAAACAGCGACGCCAGTATCGCTCCGATAATGCTGGGCGCGATGACCAAGATCAACAGCGACCCGCCGATCTGGATTATAGACGTCGAGGGTTATCGCATCGAGATCACCACCGAAGACCTGGTCAACCAGACGCGATTCCGCAAGCTGTGCATGGATAAGATCAATAAGCTGCCGGCTATGCTGAGGCAGCCGGTCTGGGAGGCAGCGATTCGGGACCGGCTGAATAATATCGAGGTGGTGGAAGCGCCCCCAGATTCCGGTCCAGAGGGGCAGTTCAGGGTACACCTGGAGACCTTCTTGACCCAGCGAGCAGGAGGAAACAACCTCGACGAACTGATAATGGGCAAACCATTCCATTGCGAGAAGGACGTGCCGCCATTGACCATCGCTCATGTCGGGCGCACCTTCTTCCGATCACCTGACCTGATTCGCTACCTGGAGCAGCAACACTTTCGCGAGTTCAAGGAGCGACAGATATGGGCACTATTGCGCAAGACCGGAGCCGAGCACCATGGCTTCACCTTGAAGGGCAAGTATGTGACCGCCTGGAGCGTGCTCAGCTTCGCGGCGCAGAACGAAGAGTTTGCTGTCCCGACTAACCCTGACGGAGATATGATGTGAAACAGCAAACCATAATCCTTGGTCCGCCCGGCTGCGGCAAGACCACGCACCTGCTGAACCTGGTCGACCAGGAAATGAGCAAGGGGGTGCATCCAGCGCGCATCGGATACTTTTCGTTCACCAAGAAGGCGACCGTTGAAGCGATGGATCGAGCTTGCGCCAAGTTCAAGATGACCCGCGCCGAGCTGCCCTTCTTTCGCACCTTCCATTCGCTGGCATTCCAGCAGTTGGGCTTGACCAAGGAGCAGGTGATGGGTCCCGCTGCCTACCGCTCCATCGGGCAATCGCTGGGGCTGGAATTCAGCGATTATATGAACTTCGAAGAAGGGGTGCCCACGGGCAGCAAGACCGGAGACCAGTGCCTGTGGATGGTGGGTATGAGCCGAGCGCGCATGGTCGACCTCCGCGAGCAATGGCAAGAAGCCAATAGCGAGCTGGACTGGTTTCAGTTGAAGCAATTCAATGATACCTTGGTTCAGTATAAAGAGACCACCGGACTGCTGGACTTTTCCGATATGCTGGATCGCTGCATGGAGGTGTGCCCGCCCCTCGACCTGGAGGTGGCGGTTATTGATGAGGCGCAGGACCTGAGCAAGCAGCAATGGGCACTCGCCTTATATATGACCATGAACGCGAAGCGCGTCTATACAGCAGGGGACGACGACCAAGCGATCTACCGCTGGTCGGGAGCCTGCGTCGATTCGTTCCTGGAACTGGAGGGGGAGCGCGTGGTGCTGAACCACTCCTACCGATTACCGCGCACAGTGTACAACCTATGCTGGCGCATCGCTGAAAGAATATCGCGGCGCATCCCGAAGCAATGGGGTCCGCGTGATGAGAACGGGCGAGTGGATTACCTGACCTCGTTGGACAATATCAAATGGCGCGATGGCTCTTACCTGATCCTGGCGCGCAATCAATACTTGCTGGGACCGATTGAAGAGTTCGTGAAACGTGCCGGGATCCCCTACACCACCCAGCGGCGCTCGTCGGTTAATACTGACCACATCAAAGCGATCGTGCTATGGGAGCGATTGCGCAAGGGTGACAGCATCACCGGAGAGGAGGCGCGCTCGATCTACAAGTACCTGCGATCAGGGGAAGGAGTGTCGCGCGGATTCAAATTGTTGAAAGCAGTGCCTGATGATGCACAAGTGAACCTGGCCTACCTGCAAGAGAACGGCGGATTGCTCACCACCGCAATCTGGCATGATGCGCTGACCGCTATCCTGCCAGAGGACCGGGAGTTCTATTTGATGGCGAAGCGGCGCGGCGAGAAGCTGACCCGTAAGCCGCGCGTGCATATCAGCACTATCCATGGCGTCAAGGGCGGCGAGGCAGACCACGTGGTGCTGCTATCAGATATGGCATACCGCACCTACCAGGATTATCAGGGCAATCCCGATGACGAACACCGCGTGGCGTTCGTCGGGGCGAGTAGGGCGCGACAGACTCTTTCAATCCTGATGCCGCAGACCAACCGAGCGTATGACTATAGATAAGCTGTTACTAATATAGAAAAGATCAACTAGTTTAGAACCTACTTATATTCTAAACTAGTTGACCGATTCGTAGGGCTCATTATAATAGGGTCAAGTTGATAGGCAGTTAGACCGGCAGGAAAGGTTCAGGCCACCGGCTCTATCAAACGACCAGCACGGAACTCAGGGCGCAGACGGCAGGTTCGGCCAGCGCGACTCAGACGACTCCCGATGATCTTTTCGAGTTACGCGATCTGATTGTTGCAAGGTATCGTAGCAGTCAGCGCGAGTCGCTCGACTCAAACAACTAATCTAGAATGGAGAATGATATGCAAAACCAAATCGTATTAAGCAACGACGCAATCCGCAAAGCAGCTCCCAGCGTATTCGCCACTGAACCGTGGGATCAGGTCAGTGAGCGGTATGTGTTCATCCCAACCATCGAAGTAGTCAATCAGCTCCGCGCCAACGGCTTTCAGCCGGTACGCGCATCCCAATCCAAGTCGCGCATCGAAGGCAAGGGGGAATTCACCAAGCACATGCTTCGCTTCCGCCGGGAGCACGACATCCTGACCCAGCTAGGCGATGAGCTGCCCGAAATCGTGTTGGTGAATAGCCACGACCGCACCAGCTCGTATCAATTGTCCGCTGGCGTCTTCCGCCTCGCCTGTCTCAACGGCATGGTGGTGAAGTCCGCAGATTTCGGCAGCATCAAAGTGCAGCATTCGGGCAACATCGTCGATAACGTGCTTGAAGGCTCCTACCGCATCATTGAGGAGGTACCAGCAATCATGGAGCGGGTGCAGGCGTACAAGGGCATCGTGCTGGATGACGAGGAGCAGCGGGTATTTGCGAGTGCTGCGATGGAGCTGCGCTATCCAACCCCGCTCGATGAGGAGACCGGCGAACCCTTGCCGAACTACGCCGCGCCCTTCGTGGCAGCCAACCTGCTGACAGTGCGGCGCACTGTAGACGCCAAGCGGGACCTGTGGACGATCAGCAATCGGGTGCAGGAGGCATTCATGCGTGGCGGTATCCGTTCGCTGGCAGCATCGGGACGGCGCAGCAAGACCCGCAGCATCAATTCGGTCAGCGAGGAATTGCGCTTGAATAAGGCACTTTGGCAACTTACCGAGCGCATGGCGCAGTTGAAGGTGTAAGGCAGCACGTCAAGGGCTCCAGAACACCGGAGCCCTTCGCGGGCAATTTTGCCCTGTTAAATCTAGAATGGAGAACGACATGAAAAAGGCAATCGTAAAACCCGCAGTCAAGATCACCAAGGCAGCATTGCTCAATGGCATCAATGGCATCAAGGACAAGAGCAAGGCCGCTGCGCCCGCCAAGAAGATCGGCAAGCGTGCCGCCGCCGCTGCGGATCCCGCATCCATCGCCCGGATGCAAGCGGCTCAGAAGCCGCTGGATGTCCTGATGAAATACTTTCGCAAAGGGCAAGCGTGCAAGGTGCACATTATCCGTGCGATTGTAGGTAACTTTCCTCTGCTGCACCGTGAGGCCATCGTATTGCTCACAGGTGTCGGGTTCAACAAGCCCACCATCAGTGCAGTTTTCCAAGGGGTGCGGTCAGGAGACTATGCAGTACCCTCCTTGCCAAAGGACCTGACCAAGTAGGCTAGACTGGCTGACCTGTGACAGAGGTCAGCGGGAGCGTAGCCCGCTCGTAGTGCAACCTAGAATGGAGAACGATATGAAAAAGAGAATCCCAGTAAAGAATGATTCGGCCTATACCGTCCGGAGCCAGGTGCACCGCTTTGACCTGCTGCACAATGGCAGGTCGATTCCGGTGACTATCGCTCGCGACCTGCCACGCGGCATCGTGACCCAAGGGCACGTCGACGAGATCGCTGCGCATATCAACTACGTCGAGTCCGGAGCGAAGCACAGTCGCGCCAGAGGGGCAAGGTGGTAGCCATGAGAGTACTTTGCAATCATCATCGGCACATCGTCCTGGAGATCGAGCGGGGCAACCGCAACGTGGTCTACCTGGACTTTGAGGGGGAGCTGGTCGTCAAAACCTGCTCTATCGACAGCTTCGACAACGTGCAGTATGATAATCGGCAAAAGGCCATCGAGACGGAGGACGGCACCCCGTACAACCTGTTCGCTCTGAAGGCGGATGGAGTGAGCGAGTACCTGCCGGTCGACTTTGCGCGGCATTACATAAGCAAGTCGATGGATATATATACCTTCTCCGAGGAAGTGGAGCAGCTGTTAGTTGGTATAATCGCGACAGCTGGTGAGGGGATGGAGCACCCGAGCGTTATCATTCGCAAAGGTGATCCAGATCCGGTGGTGGCAGTATGTGCTAGTCGCGAAGATGCGGTTATCGTGGGCAGCAGAATGGGCGGCGACCTCGTGTTGCTGACCAGCGGGGCAGACCTGGCAGCTTGCCTGTCTCCCTTGGAAGTGGCAGAGCTTCGCCGCTTGTTAGACCCTTCAGCAAAACCGACCCTTTTCCGGGCGGAACTGGGGAAGGGATTTTCGTTAACTTGTGAAGGAGTTTATAAAATGGCATCCGCCAAGAAGGTAACAAAGAAGGCAGTAGTGAAGAAGGTGGCAGCAGTATCAAAGGAGCGCGTAGCGAAGAAGGATGGTCCAGTGGCGAAGGGCATGGCATACCTCGACAAGCACACTGCCGACATCGCATCGGGCAAGTTGAGCAAGAAGGATGCGAAAAAAGGTTTGGTCGATTCTGATAGCGGTATCTCGACTGGCCTGGCTCACGGGATCTGCGCCAAGTGGTCGAAGGATCGTGATATGTCCTTCGCTGAGCTGGTGAATGTGGAAAAAGCAGCTAAGGCCAAGCCCGCAGCTAAGGCCAAGCCCGCAGCTAAGGCCAAGCCCGCAGCTAAGGCCAAGCCCGCAGCTAAGGCCAAGCCCGCAGCTAAGGCCAAGCCCGCAGTACGTTCGGCAACTCCACCGGTAGCAGCTTAACGCGCCGTGGTTCAACCAGCCTCAGCCGATTGAAAGATT
>MEWP01000017.1:0-4517 GCA_001775395.1 candidate division Zixibacteria bacterium RBG_16_53_22
GTTTCGGGATGTGTCGGGTGCGGGCGCTGTATCGCATGGTGCCCCGCCGCCATAGATATTACCGAGGAGGTCCGCGCCATCCGCGATGGCGACCGGGCCGCAGCCATATCCTTAATAAAGGAGAGCAAGTATGCAAACGCTTGAACCGTTGTTGGCAAGCCATCCCTTCTTGAAAAACCTGAACCCGGAGCACGTCAAGCTGTTGGTGGGATGCGCGACGAACAAAGTCTTTAATCCCGGCGAATTTCTCTCGCAAGAGGGCGAGGATGCCGACCTGTTTTATTTTATCCGGGACGGCAAAGTGGTGGTTGAAATTTACTCTCCTGAACACGGACCGATAACAATTCAAACCCTGGACGGCGGAGAGATTTTGGGCTGGTCGTGGCTGGTGCCGCCATACCGCTGGCGCTTTGACGCCCGGGCGCTGGAGACGACCAGGGCCATCGTCATGGATGGCAAATGTATCCGCCAGAAATGCGAGAACGACCACAGCCTCGGTTACGAGATGATGAAACGTTTTGCCGAAATCATAGCCGATCGCGTCGAGGCGACACGGCTGCAGCTTTTGGATTTATATGGGAAGTAATATTGAAAGCTCGAAAATGGTGCAGAATGGCCCGGAACGAGTCCATTCGGACAAGGATCCTATGTTGACATATCCTTATTACGTTCAGAGGCTGCGCCACGAGACACATGACACATTCACAATCGAGCTTCGCCCGGCCCGCGCTGTCGAGATGACGCCATTTTCTCCGGGTCAGTTCAACATGCTCTACGTGTTCGGGCTTGGCGAAATCCCGATCTCGATCAGCGGCGACCCCGGCAACCAGGAGCGGTTGATACACACCACGCGGGCGGTCGGCGCCGTGACCAAGGCCATGATGAAACTCAAACGCGGCAACATGATCGGCGTGCGCGGCCCGTTCGGCACGAAATGGCCGGTTAAAGAGGCCATGGGCAGGGACATATTGATTGTGGCCGGCGGTATCGGTCTGCCGCCGCTCCGGCCGGCGCTCTACCACATTCTCTCGCACCGAAAAGACTACGGAAAGGTCAGCCTTCTCTATGGCACGAGGACACCGGAGGATATCCTATACATAAAAGAGCTGGAGAAATGGCGAGCCAGGCTCGATCTCGAGGTTTTCATCACGGTCGATCGCGCTAAGGGCGACTGGCGCGGCAATGTCGGCGTGGTGACAACCCTGATCCCCAAGGCGCCGTTCGACCCCGATAACGCCCTGGCCATGGTGGTCGGCCCGGAGGTTATGATGCGTTTCTCGGCGCTCGAGCTTCAGAAGCGGGGCCTGACCGCCGACAGAATCTACATTTCGATGGAACGGAATATGAAATGCGGTGTCGGCCTTTGCGGCCACTGCCAGCTCGGCGGTGTCTTTGTCTGCAAGGATGGCCCGGTATTCCGGTTCGACCAGATGAAAGACGTCTTCACCAAAAGGGAGCTATAATATGGGCCGCATCAAGAGGCCAAAATTAGCAGTCTGGAAATTCTCGTCGTGTGATGGCTGCCAGCTCTCGATTCTCGATTGCGAGGACGAGCTTCTGGCCGTGGCTGGCGCCGTGCATATCGCCAATTTCCCCGAGGCCTCGCGGGCTGTCGCTCCGGGACCATATGATATATCATTGGTGGAGGGATCAATCACAACGCCGCATGATGCCGAGCGGATTCATAAGGTCCGGCGGTCTTCGAAACTCCTTATCACGATCGGCGCCTGCGCCACCGCCGGAGGAATACAGGCGCTCAGAAATTTCAAGGATGTTAGAGAATTTACATCGATAGTCTATGCCAATCCATCTTATATCGAGACACTGAATAAATCCACTGCCATCGGTGACCATGTGCCGGTCGACTATGAGCTTCGCGGCTGCCCGGTGAACAAACACGAATTGATTGAGGTGCTGAGCGCCTTTCTGAACGAACGGCGGCCGAATATATCGGCCCATAGTGTTTGCGTGGAATGCAAACTGCGAGGCAATGTCTGTGTCATGGTGGCGCATGGCACACCATGCATGGGCCCGGTGACTCATGCCGGCTGCGGCGCCCTTTGCCCGTCGTACAATCGCGGCTGTTACGCCTGTTTCGGCCCCAAGGAGACCCCTAATACCGCCTCCATGGCCGACCGCTGGCATCAAATGGGTGTCTGGAATCAGGACGTTGTGCGCGCTTTCCGGGGCTTCAACGCCTACGCCGAGCCGTTTAGAAAAGAGAGCGAACAGCATGAAGAATAAAATGATCAAAGTCGATTACCTGGCACGCGTCGAGGGCGAGGGCGCGCTGTTCGTGAAGATTAAGAACAACGAAGTCGCCGACGTCAAACTCCGTATATTCGAGCCACCGCGCTTCTTTGAGGCTTTCCTGCGCGGCCGCAAATACTCAGAGGCCCCCGATATCACGGCCCGCATCTGCGGTATCTGCCCGGTTGCCTACCAGATGAGCTCGGTACATGCCATGGAGAATGCATTCGGGGTCAAAATCAATGGCCAACTGAGGAACTTGCGGCGCTTGTTATATTGCGGGGAGTGGATCGAAAGCCATGCGCTTCATATTTATATGCTCCACGCCCCCGATTTCCTCGGCTATGAGGATGCTATCCAGATGGCCAGGGATCACCCCGAGGCCGTAAAAAAAGCGCTAGAGTTGAAAAAGATCGGGAACGAACTGGTGACCCTGATCGGCGGGCGCGAAATTCATCCCATCAATGTCAGAGTTGGCGGATTTTATAGAACGCCGGCCAAATCGGAGCTGGGCGCAATCAACGAGCGGCTCAAGTGGGCGCTCGAGGCCGCCTGCGATACGGTCAAGCTGGTGGCGACCTTCCCATTTCCCGAATTCGAGCAAGACTATGAGTTCGTGGCGCTTCGCCACTCCGATGAGTACCCATTTAATGAGGGACGGCTTGTTTCCAACAAAGGCCTTAACATCGGCATAAATGAGTATGAGCGGAATTTCGCCGAGGAGCATGTCGAGCATTCGAATTCGCTGCACTCGGTTCGTATTGGGCACGGTAACTACTTTACCGGGCCGCTGGCGCGCTACAGCCTGAATTTCGACATGTTGACGCCGCTCTGCCAGCAGCTTTCCAAAGAGGCCGGGCTTGGAACGACCTGCCATAATCCGTTCAAGAGCATCGTCGTCCGCGCTATCGAGACGGTCTACGCCTGCCAGGAGGCGCTCCGCATAATCGGGCAGTATGAGGCGCCGGAGCAGCCGTTCGTGCCGGTGGAGGCCAAGGCCGGAACCGGATACGGCTGCACCGAGGCGCCGCGCGGCATTCTCTATCATCGTTACAGAGTCGACGATCAGGGCGTGATAAAGGATGCCAAGATCGTCCCGCCGACATCGCAAAACCAGAAGACGATCGAGCAGGACCTGCGGCGCTACGTGACCATGTATATGGACCAGCCCAAGGACAAGCTCACCTGGCAATGCGAACAAGCCATCCGCAATTACGACCCGTGCATCTCATGCGCCACTCATTTCATGAAGCTTGAAATAGAGCGCGAGTAGCGTATATTGGCCGTGTATGAGTGCGGCTTGTTCGAATACACCGGCCCCGGAATCGGAAAAGCTTGTAATCGGAATCGGCAACGAATTCCGAGGCGATGACGGGGTTGGCCTTCTTGTGGCTGGACGGTTTCGGGAATCGTCCGACGGCAGGGTAAAAGTATTGGAGGCCAGCGGCGAGGGAACGGAATTAATGAGCCTCTGGTCGGGGGCCGAATTGGTGGTTGTGGTCGATGCGGTCCACTCGGGCGGAGAACCCGGCCGTATATTCCGGTTTGTCCTGCCGGGCGATAAGTTTCCCGGGGCCATCTTCCCCCGTCAATCGACACACGCATTCGGCCTGGTCGAGGCGATCGAGCTTTCGGCCACGATGGGCTCTCTGCCTCGGCGATTGATAATCTATGGTATCGAGGGTAGATCTTTCCAAACGGGGGCGGAGATTTCAGATGATGTTATGACGGCGGCATCAGAGGTTCTTGCGAGGCTGGCGGGGGAATTCGCATAAACTTCGCTATGGCAATAGGGCGGCGGATACTTTGAAAGATATCAAAACAAATTCGAACGCAGCGGAGATCGGAAGGCTAAGGATTGTAATCCGCGGAGCGGTCCAGGGGGTCGGCTTCCGGCCATTCGTCTATCGTCTGGCTACCGAGATAGGGCTTCGGGGCTGGGTTGTCAATTCGCCGCAGGGCGTCTTCATTGAGGTCGAGGGCAGCCATGCCGATCTGGCCCTGTTTTTGGATCGGATTAAAGACGAACGACCACCACGCTCCTTTATTCAAAGCCTGGAGTCGACGCATCTCGATCCGGTTGGCTACGAGATTTTCGAGGTACGTGAGAGCCAGGCCTCGGGTGAGAAAACGGCCCTGGTCATGCCGGATATCGCCACCTGCCCCGATTGTCTGGCCGAAATTTTCGATTCGCGTGATCGCAGATATCGCTATCCGTTCACCAACTGCACCACCTGCGGTCCTCGTTTTTCCATAATCAAGAGCCT
>MEWP01000017.1:4537-14648 GCA_001775395.1 candidate division Zixibacteria bacterium RBG_16_53_22
CACTACGATGAGGAAATTCGCCATGTGCGATGATTGTCGGCGCGAATACCATAACCCTCTCGATCGCCGATTCCACGCCCAGCCAAACGCCTGCCCCCTATGCGGGCCACATCTTAAGCTTTGGGACTCATCCGGAAAATCAATCGGCGAAAAGGGCGAGGCGCTGCTTGCCGCTTGCCATGCAATTCGGGATGGCAGAATTGTCGCCGTCAAGGGGCTGGGCGGGTTTCATTTGATGGTTGATGCCCGCAACGACGAGGCAGTGAGGCGACTTCGGCAACTCAAGGCGCGCGAGGAGAAGCCGCTGGCCATGATGTTTCCATCCCTGGGAACGGTTGAGAAAAGCTGCATTGTCGACCCGATTGAAAAAGGGCTGCTGGCCTCGCCTGAATCACCGATTGTACTTCTCAGACGTCTCCAAGCCAGCAAAATCTCAGAGGCGGTAGCGCCGGGGAATCCCTATTGGGGGATCATGCTCCCCTACACGCCGTTGCATCACTTAATGATGAATGAGTTGCAATTGCCTATTGTAGCCACCAGCGGTAACCGTTCCGACGAGCCTATCTGCACGGATGAACGCGAGGCGCTGGTAAGGCTCGGCGGCATTGCCGATCTATTCCTCGTCCATAATAGACCGATTGCCAGGCATGTCGATGACTCAATTGTACGTGTGATGGCTGGCCGCGGGCTTATTCTGAGGCGGGCGAGAGGATACGCGCCTCTGCCGGTTTTCGTGAAAGACAAGTTGCCGGCGGTCCTGGCTGTCGGGGCGCATCTTAAAAATACCGTAGCCATCGCGATTGAGAACCAAGTTATCACAAGTCAGCATATTGGCGACCTGGAGACCGCGCAGGCCCACGAGGCGTTCGAGGCGGCCATCGAAAGTCTATCAGGCCTCTACGAATTCGCGCCGGAGAAAGTCGCCTGCGATATGCATCCCGATTACCTTTCCTCCAAATACGCGCAGAGGTTGGCAAGGCCGCTGGTGAAGGTTCAGCATCATTATGCCCATATCCTCTCCTGCATGGCCGAAAACGAGATTTCGCCCCCGGCGTTTGGCGTATCCTGGGATGGCACCGGATATGGCACCGATGGGACTGTCTGGGGCGGCGAGTTCTTGAAGATTACGGGTGACTCCTTCGAACGATTCGGCCATCTGCGAACGTTTCGGCTCCCCGGCGGCGAAAAAGCAATCGTGGAGCCGCGCCGCGCGGCGCTGGGGCTTCTCTTTGAAATTTACGGTGACTCGATGGTAGAGATAAAAGACTCGGCGCCAATGTTATCGTTTTCGAAAGGCGAAATGCAAGCCCTGATGAAAATGTTACATTCCGGTATCAACTGCCCTATGACATCGAGCGCCGGGCGGCTGTTCGATGCTGTCAGTTCGATCGTTGGGATTCGGCAGAATACCCGTTTCGAGGGCCAGGCCGCTATGGAATTGGAATTTGCCCTGCACGGTGAACAATTGAGCTTATGTTACCTGTTTGATATTAAGAACGAGAATGGCGTCAACATAGTAGATTGGGAACCGATAATACGCCAAATCAAGGAGGACAGGGATTCCCTATCAGTCGGCGCTATCTCGGCCAAATTCCACAACGCGCTTGCCGAGATTATCGTTGAAATGGCCAAGTTGGCGGGCGAGGAGAAAGTCGCCCTATCCGGCGGATGCTTTCAAAACAAATATCTGACCGAGCAAGCGGTTAGACGGTTAAGCGAATCGGGGTTCCGGCCGTATTGGCACCAGAGGGTACCACCCAACGATGGCGGCATCGCGCTGGGGCAGATCATGGCCGCGCGATAGTAATTTCAGGGTCAGCATATCATGAGACCTATTTAGGAAGGAATAATATGTGTCTGGCGATACCAGGAAAAATCCTAAACATCATTAATGACGACCCCCTGATGCGTACCGGCAGGGTGAGTTTCGGCGGCACGGTCAAGGAGGTTAACCTGGCCTACGTGCCCGAGGCAGGAGTCGATGATTATGTCATAGTGCACGCCGGGTTCGCCATCAGCACGCTCGACGAGAAAGAGGCGGCCCAGGTTTTCGAGTATCTCAGGCAAATCGAGGAACTCGGCCGGAATGAAGGTGAGGGAGATTGAAATATCTCGATGAATATCGCGACGCCGAGACCTGCCGCAAGGTGGCCGACTCGATCGCGAAAATCACGACTCGCCCCTGGTCGATCATGGAAATCTGCGGCGGCCAGACTCACACCATCATTAAATACGGCATAGACGAGCTCTTACCCAAAGAGATTACCCTCATACATGGCCCGGGATGCCCCGTCTGTGTGACATCGGTGGAGTTGATTGATAAGGCTATCGAGATAGCCTCGAGACCCGAGGTCATTTTCTGCTCGTTTGGCGACATGTTGCGCGTTCCGGGTTCGTCGGCGGGTGGTGGGACGGAGGTTGCGCGCGACCTGCTCTCGGTTAAAGCCTCCGGCGGCGACATACGCATAGTCTACTCTCCGATGGACGCGCTCGAGATCGCAAGAAAAGAGCCCGACAAGGAAATCGTCTTCTTCGCCGTCGGGTTCGAAACCACCGCCCCGGCAAATGCCATGGCGGTCTACCAGGCAAGAAAACAGGGGATTCCTAATTTCTCGATTTTAGTTTCACATGTTCTGGTGCCGCCCGCCATCGAGGCAATACTATCATCACCCGATGTAAGAATACAGGGTTTCCTGGCCGCGGGGCATGTCTGCACAGTCATGGGGTATTGGGAATACGAGCCGATCGCCAAAAAATACGGTGTCCCGATTGTTGTTACCGGCTTCGAGCCGCTCGATATACTGCAGGGTATCCACATGGTTGTCTGTCAGCTTGAGGCGGGCCGCGCCGAGGTTGAAAATCAGTACGCCCGGTCAGTGCGCCGGGAGGGGAATGAGCCGGCCCGCAAGCTCATTTCTGAGGTCTTCCGGGTTGTGCCACGCAAGTGGCGTGGCGTGGGCGAAATACCCCGAAGCGGCCTGGGCTTAACCGAGGCCTACAAGGAGCATGATGCCGAACTCCGATTCGGCCTGGCAGGTATGACAGTCGAGGAACCGTCAGAATGCATAAGCGGCCTGGTCTTGCAAGGGATTAAGAAGCCGCACGAATGCCCGGCGTTCGGGACACGCTGCACGCCGGAGAGGCCTCTCGGCGCCACGATGGTTTCCTCCGAGGGGGCTTGCGCTGCGTATTACCGCTACCGAAGACTATAGTTACGAGTTACGGGTTACGAGTTGCGAGTTAAGAAGAATTGCGGATTGCTGAATGGAAAGCCACTAGCCACATAGCCACTGGGAAAGTTGGTAGGCGGGCAGTTCATCTGCCCGCTTATTTTAATTGGGTGTCACAGCTTGCAGTGACCCCAAATGCAGCAGGACATTTCCGTCCGACCATTATGCGCCTTGACAGCCAATAATTGAGAAGCATATTACACATTGATGGATATCGACTACGCCAAGCTCATGAAGGAATTGAAATGCAGTGTGAATGCGTGCTTTAAGGCCGAATTAGTAAGGTTCGGTTCTAAAAAAAGGAGATGCGATTTCTTCAGAGGCTTCGCGGTATTCGAGCCGGTTTTTAAGGTGATGACACCGCCGAGCGATTATTCAATTTTCCGGGGCAGGATGCTCGAGGCATACGAGCCCTTCGCCAAAAGGGTGGCTGAATATCCGGAGCATCCGTAGCTGCCAGCGATCTGGTTCTTTTAATATTATTATTGACTACCGTCGGTTCGAAATCCATTGGTTTTTTTCTAAGGGGCGTATTGCAATACACCCCTACATTATTTAACTTAGCAATGACTCGATTCAAAATGACTGTATGATGATGGAAGATAAAAACGATTTTACCCTAAGCTGCCCCATCCCGATCTCGGAGTATCCTCAAATACTCCTGGCCCACGGCGGCGGCGGCAAGTTGATGCACCAGCTTATCGAGCAGATGTTCATGGCATCCTTCGCCAACCCTGCCCTGATGGCCCGCCACGACAGCGCCGTATTGAAAGTTCAAAGTAAAAAAATCGCCTTCACGACTGATTCTTATGTCGTTAAACCGCTGTTTTTCCCCGGAGGCGATATCGGCGCCCTGGCGATCTATGGCACGGTAAATGATCTGGCTATGTCCGGCGCGCGGCCCCTTTATATCTCATGCGGATTTATAATCGAGGAGGGGCTTCCGACTGAAACACTGTGGCGGGTGGCGCAATCGATGAAGCAGGCGGCCGAAAATGCCGGCGTAACCATAGTAACAGGCGACACCAAAGTCGTGGACCGCGGCAAGGGGGATGGCCTCTTCATAAACACTGCCGGGATAGGCGAAATCGCGCATGGTTTGACAATTGCGCCGTCCGCCGTGCGGCTGGGTGATGTGCTTATCATTAACGGCGATATCGGCCGGCACGGCATGGCTGTCATGGCGGCCCGCGAGGGGTTGGAATTCGAAAGCGCGATAGAGAGCGATTGCGCCCCGCTGGCCGGAGCTGTGATGAATCTTCTTGAGGCTGGCATACAAATCCACTGCTTGCGTGATCTGACGCGCGGTGGTCTGGCCAGCGCCCTGGTCGAAATCGCTGAGGCCGGAAGCATTCATATTAATATTGAAGAGGCTGCCATATCGGTGCGCGAGGATGTTCAAGGAGCCTGCGAAATCCTCGGTTTCGACCCCCTGTATGTTGCCAATGAGGGGCGATTCATCGCCATCGTGCCTGAGGCCGAGACGGCGAGGGCGCTTGATATCTTGAGAAGTGATAAAGACTTCATGCGGGGCGCCATTATCGGACGCGTGACCGGCGGACGGCCGGGAATTGTCACCATGAAAAGCCGGATCGGCGCCACGCGCATTATAGATATGCTGAGCGGCGAGCAACTTCCCAGGATCTGCTGAAGAAGGAGGTTTTTATGAGGTGGTTGGTTTCGTTCGTTGCCTTACTTGGGGCTATTGGAATCACCTGTTCAAAATCGGATATCACGGTCGTGCGCAGTTTTCCGCTGGACAAACTCGACGAGGTGATAGCCGGCTCCAATGTTGCAATCGATAAAGAGATCACCAGCGACGGCAAAGGCTCCCTGCGTGTGGAGGCCTCGAATGCCATCACCGTGCCCCTCTTCGAGGTGCGCGATCTTAATATCGACAACGCCAGGATTTTCTACCAGGCCAGAATCAGGACCGAGAATGTTATCGGGCAGGTGTTTTTGGAAATGCTTGTCCATCTACCGGGTCGCGGGGAGTCCTTCTCGCGCAGCCAGCAGACTCTTGTCAGCGGCACCACCGACTGGACAACGCAGGAAACGCCATTTTTCCTGAAGAGTGGCGAACGCCCCGATTATATCAAGCTAAACCTGGTCATAAACGGCCAGGGCACCGCCTGGATCGACGATATCAAGCTCGTTAAAGGGCCTCTGGGGTAACAGCACAAGCAGAATTTCATTATACCGTATCAGCCGGTCTGGGTGATCAAAACGGAAAAAATCCAAGATGCCCGGTTTGTCTCCGCTCTTGCCGGATATTGCCCCAACGCCTGATTTTCCTGCCGAAAGCAGGCGTAAAATTCAATTATACCATTAATTTACCGATAAGAAAATACAGTCGCATAGAGAATCATTGGGGATTGCCGGACCTGCCAGTTTTGCTCCCTGGGTAAATTGCGTCTGCGGAGTCGGCCAAAGTAATTGCGAGGATAATCCGTCCGCCATGGAAAGCCATTCCAGCTACAATCAGCTTTTTGAATCGCTGCCTGATGCCCTTGTGCTTATCGATGACGGGGGTGTAATCACGGCCTGCAATAAGCGGGCAACGGAGATTTCGGGTTATCGACCTGAGGAGTTAATTGGACGCCATTTCGCCTCGCTTGGGCTTCTGCCACCCGATTCCCTTGCCCAGGCGCGGGCGCTTTTTGACAAAGTGATGGCGGGCGAGCAGGTCGAGCAGTCGGAATTGAGCATCATCTGCAAGGATGGCCATCTCGTGACGGTGGAGGCAAATCTGCAGGCGGTGACACGCGATGGTTCGCTCGGGCTGGAGATCGTGCTGAGGGATATTACCGAGCGCAAGCACGCCGAGAAAAGGCTGTTTAAAATCAACGAGTGTTTTCTCAATCTCGGTATCGATCCCGACGAAAATATCCGCAAGCTGACCTCGTTGTGCGGAGAGATGTTGGGGGCTACTTGCGCTCTCTACAATCGACTTGAGGAGGGCATGCTCTTCTCGGCCGGGCAATGGAACGCGCCCCCGGACTACGATCCTATCGACACCCCCGACGGGCATATCTGCTATGACGTTATCAATTCGGCCGGCGATGAAGCCCTGATAGTGCGGAATCTACCGGAAACGAAGTATGCGAAAACCGACCGCAATGTCGACCGCTATGGTCTGAAAACATATGTTGGAAAGGTTGTAAAATGCGGCGGCAAGAACCTCGGCTCGCTCTGTGTCGTGTACCGCGATGACGTGGTGCCCGGTGCTCCGGAAATTCGCCTGCTTGGTATGCTGGCATCGGCCATAGGCAGCGAGCAAGACAGGAAGATGGCGCAGGAGGAGTATGCCAAATTCAAGCTCGGGATCGAGCGCTCCGGTGAGGCCATTTTCCTGACCGATACCGACGGCAAAATCGTTTACATTAATCCGGCTTTCGAGAAGATCTATGGCTATAAGACCGCGGAGGCCTTGGGCCAGACCCCGCGTATCTTGAAGTCCGGCCTTCAGCCGCCGCAGATCTACGAGAAGCTGTGGGAAACGCTTCTATCCAGAAATGATTGGTGGGGAGAGTTTGTCAACAAGGCCCGCGACGGCAGGCTTCTCAATATCGAGTCTACGGTCAATCCCGTTTTAAACAAGCTGGGTCGGATAATCGGATTCATCGCAATTCAGAGGGACGTGACGGAGCGAAAGCGCGCCGAAAAACAACTCCGTGTGGAAAAAGCCTACCTGGAGAAACTTATCGAGAGCGCCCCCGAGGCCGTGGTGGTGGTCGGCAATGACGGCAATATAATCAGGATCAATGGTGAGTTTTCGCGGATGTTTGGCTATTCCTTCGAGGAAGCCGAGGGCAAATCGATCGATAGACTCCTGGCCCCGGGAGAGCTTTTCGAGGAGGCGCTTTCCCTGACCAAAACCAGCTACGACAAAAAGGTCGATTGCGAGGCGATTCGGTATCGTAAGGATGGCGGCCCGGTCAGCGTCTCGATCCTGGGGGCCCCGATCGATGCTGGAGAGGGTCAGATTGCCATCTACGGAATCTATCGCGATATCACGGAGCAGAAAAGGTCCGAGGAAGCTCTCAGGAAAAACGAACGCTTCCTTCAAAATGTCTTCGATGGCATTCAGGATGGCATAAGCGTGCTCGATCCGGAGCTTAACATTCTCCATGTCAATAAGATGATGGAGAAATGGTATAATCACGCCGTACCCCTGACGGGCAAGAAATGCTACCGGGCCTACCACGGTCGTGAAGAACCTTGTCAAGCATGCCCCACGATCAGGGCCATGGAAAAGGGCTCGCTTCAGGTTGAGCGTGTGCCGCTGGTCGGGGAGGCCGGCGAAATCAAGGGTTGGCTGGAGCTCTTTGCATATCCCCTAATTGGCGATGACGGCAGGATTACCGGCGTTATTGAATATGTCCGCGATATTACCGAACAAAAGAAGGCCGAGGAGTTGAGCAGCGCCAGAACCAGTTTTCTCTCGCGCCTGGTCGGTCTCACGAACACCACCGAATTATCGCAATTGACATTTGGACATATAAGCAACCAGATGCCGATAGATGCCGGCTTTATTATCATCAAAAGCGACCTGACGTCGGGTAGGAATTTCGAGGTCGTTTACTCTTTCGACACCGACCAGGGGGGAACCAAGAGAGAAGGCGCGGGGAGGGAGAGTTTCGACATCGATAAAGAAACTGTAAGCGCCCGGGTTATTCGTTCCGGCGCCAGACGGGTTATCCACCGTTCCGACGAGGAATACGAAAAGGCTGTGCCCAATGTGGCTAACCTGAGAGTATTCAATCGTCGCAAGTCGCGTTCACTCATCTTCCTGCCCCTCAAGGTTCATGGGCAAACCTTTGGTGTTCTATCGGTTCAAAGTTATCAACCCGATGTTTACAACGAGGGTCGACTGGCCATCCTGGAATCGGTCGCGGCCGATCTGGCCCTGGCATTGACAGCGGTGCGCATGACCGAAGCCCTCAGGGAGAGCGAAGAAAGATATCGAATTGTGGCCGAGCAAACTGGTCAGATTATCTACGATTACGATGTGAAATCCGGCAGAATCGCCTGGTCCGGCGCGGTCGAGACCATCACCGGATTCACGCTCGAGGAGTTCCAGGCGATCGACATAAAGGGATGGGCCGAGTTGATACATCCCGACAATAGGCAGGACGCACTCACGGAGCTTGATAAAGCCATGGAAGGCTGCTCATGCTATAATGTCGAGTATCGTCTGAGGTGCAAGGACGGGCATTACATTTATGTCGAGGATAATGGCGTATTCCTCAGTACCGGGTCGGAAGACAGGGTCCGCATGCTTGGCACGATGAGCGACATCAGTGAGCATGTGCGCGCCCAGGAGCTTCTGGTTCAATCCGAGGAGAAATACAGGAAACTTATCGAAACCATGCCAAATGGCCTCATCATCGCCGATATCCAGGGGCAGACGCTTTTTGCCAATCCCGCGGCGTGCCGGATATTCGGGTATACGCTCGAGGACTTGCTCAGGATCAATCTCGTGCGGACTCTGCCTGAAGAATCGCAGAAGGTGTTGGCCGAAGAGATCGAACGGAGAATCCACGGCGAACCGGGTGAGTATGAACTGGTGATCAGGCGGAAAAATGGCGAACTCAGGATGTTGAGCGTTAATGCGGCTCCATTGCATGATGACAACGGTAAAGTGATAGGAACCTCGGCGATATTCAGCGACATTACCGAAACGAAAAAGGCGGAAACCGAAAAAATCGAGCTCCGCGAGAAACTCGCCCGGGCCCAGAAGATGGAATCGTTGGGAGTGCTGGCTGGGGGTGTCGCCCATGACCTAAATAACATTCTGGGGCCGCTGGTAGCTTATCCTGAGCTTATCCGCATGATGCTGCCGGCCGATAGCCCGATAAGCAAGCAGATCTCCAAAATCGAATCGTCGGCGCAAAGGGCTGCCGAGGTGGTGCAAGACCTGCTCACTATGGCCCGTCGCGGCCGTTATGAGATGACGGCGCTTGACTTGAATAAGGTCATTGAGAGTTATTTGCAATCGACAGATTTCTACGACCTGCGATTGCGTTACCCCCTTATCGAGGTGAACAGCGATTTGGATCCGCGAGCCATGCCGATATATGGCTCATCGCCCCACCTCTACAAGGTAGTCATGAACCTGGTGCTCAACGCCATGGACGCCATGCCCCACAGCGGTCGATTGTCGATCCAGACCGAGACCCGCTTCGTTGACAGATTAATCGGCGGCTACGACAATATCGAGGGTGGAATGTACACGATACTGAGGGTCAGCGACACTGGAGTCGGGATCGACCTGAAAGACTACAAGCGTATTTTCGAGCCATTCTACACAAAAAAGGAAATGGGACGAAGTGGCAGCGGTCTGGGATTGGCCATTGTCTACGGTGTCGTCAAAGATCACAATGGGTATGTGGATGTGCGCAGCGAGCCCGACAAGGGCAGCGATTTCATTCTCTATTTTCCTGCCACCAGGGAGCAAGCGGAGTCGGAGAACTCGACCGCCACCGATATTAGAGGGGATGAGAGTATCCTGGTGGTTGATGACGTCATGGAACAGAGGGAACTGGCCGCCACCGTTCTGGGCAGTCTGGGCTACAGGGTCAGTATCGCCGCCAACGGCCAAGAGGCTATCGATTCTCTTAAGCAAGGCTCCTTCGATGTCGTTATCCTCGATATGATAATGGATCCTGGCTATGACGGTCTGGATACTTACGGTGATATGATAAAGCTCAATCCCGGTCAAAAGGCCATCATCACCAGCGGCTTCTCGGAGACCGACAGGGTCAAGGAGGCCGAGAGGCTGGGAGTCGGCAAATATATTCGTAAGCCGTACACCATGCAAAAGCTCGGAAAAGCGATCAGAGAGGTTTTGGGGCCAAGGGCCCGCGCCGCAGTCTCGG
>MEWP01000018.1 GCA_001775395.1 candidate division Zixibacteria bacterium RBG_16_53_22
CGCCAGACGCTGTCGCCGTCGTTCTGGTAGTTTTTGGCGGCGTTGATACCGCCCTGGGCCGCGATGCTGTGCGCCCGGCGTGGCGAATCCTGAATACAGAAGCTCAGAACATTATACCCCAACTCGGCCAGAGAGGCCGCGGCCGAGGCGCCCGCCAGGCCGGTGCCAACCACGATGATCGTGAATTTCTTCTTATTGGCCGGATTGACCAGCTTGATATTCGATTTGTAGTATTGCCACTTCTGCTCAAGCGGCCCGGTTGGGATTCTGGCATCGAGCTTCATGACGCGCCCCCGGTGAAATAGATAAAGATGGGTAGAATCAGAAATCCCAGCGCCAACAGAATAGCCAGTATCACCCCGGCAGTGTAAAATATCGGGGTCAATACGCG
This sequence comes from candidate division Zixibacteria bacterium RBG_16_53_22, assembly GCA_001775395.1. Lineage (GTDB taxonomy): Bacteria > Zixibacteria > MSB-5A5 > UBA10806 > UBA10806 > UBA10806. Next base: position 392 of record MEWP01000018.1, read on the forward strand.
GTTGTTGGCTCCCAGCGATTGGAAGGCGCTCCAGAATGCATGGCGAAGATGGAAACCCAGAAATATCATCGCGGCCACATACCAGATGACATACCACTTGTTGGAGAAGACCTCGACCACCAGCCGGTGGAGATCGCGCACCTGGACATTATCGATTGTTGTGACATAACCCTGCTCAATCCCAGGGCCATATTTGAACGTGATGACATGGAGGGTAGTGAAGACCGCAATCACCAGGCCGGTCCAGACCATGGTGGTCGAGGAGACTGTCTTCTTGCTCGGGGGCCCGGCCGATTCATATTTGACATAATCCTCGGGCCGCGCTCGGAGCTTACCTATGTAGACAATTACACCCCCGATGATATGGAACAGAAAGAAGAGCAAAAGACCTATTTCAATCAGAGTTACGAGCCAGCCCAGGCTGGTCAGGAAATGGGCGTAGCTGTTGAAGATGTCGGGATTGCGCGCAAAAAGGGTCAGGTTTCCGGCAAGGTGGAGGATGATATATACATACAGCCCCAGGCCGGTGATGGCGGTGATTATCTTCTTGCCGACAGAAGTCCAGAGATACGTAGAGAAAAAAGACATTGCTCAGTGAGTTTCAAATGCTTCTTGATAATATTTATCAATAAATCAAAGGCCGAATATATGAAATGCACCTGGAATTGACAAGGGGAATCAAAAAGAGGAAGCCAAATCGCTTGGGGGCGTGGAATCTCTGGTCGACCATCCGGCGATCATGACACACGCCTCGGTGGACCCTGAGACGCGCGCCAAGCTGGGTATCACCGATGGCTTTATCCGCCTCTCGATCGGTATCGAGGACAAGGACGACTTGATAGAGGATTTAAGGCGGGGGCTGGGGAGAGCATAAGAAATGCGGAATGCCCGGACGGGTCCGACAGGACCCGGAGGGTCCGTCTGGACGGATTGCGGAATGAATCGAGAATGAGTAATAAGGATCGTGTTTCGTAGGTCGAAACCGCGCCAAAGGCGGGCAAGCCCCCGAGGTTTCGACTGTTTTCTACACAGTGTCATCGCGAGGAAGCCGAAGGCTGACGAAGCAATCTCATTGCATTTTGCCGGGTTGGTTTGATGCCGGGAGATCGCCACGCTCCCCAAATGGGTCGCTCGCGATGACACGTTCATTATAGAGGCATGGCATGCTGTGTTCTCAGTTGATTACAAAAAACCGGGGCTTGGCCTCAAGGTTCCGACCTTGCCGGAAAAGCCCCGGCTATTATGTCGTGGGGGTTTGCGGTGCGTTTTCAGTAGAGGCACGGCCCGGTACGGGTCCAGAGCGACATGCCGTGCCTTTTTCACGGGGCAGACCGGAGGGTCTGCCGCCCAAGATATGTGCAGTTTCCTCGCGTGGCGGACGTCCTCGCTTTGGAGCCGTATGGCCTCGTCCGCCACGATCTTGGGTAGGCGGGCAGTTTATCTGCCCGCGTTGTGAAGCGCGATCGTTTCTACCGCATTCTCACCTGTCGGCAGACAAGCTGCCGACCTACCAACAAGATTGATGGCACGGGAATCGCAGTTCCCGAGCCACCGGAATCGAAAGCTCTGACTCTTGTTGTATTATTCCACCCCACTCGCCATGGGCGTGGCCTGGGTGGGAGCGGCCTTCAACAACTCGTTGAAACGCGCCAGGACGATGTCGGCCTTCTCGAATTGGTTGATGCGGAGTTGCCTGAGTTCCTCCCCCGCCGAGTTGATAAAAACAATGGTCGGCACGCCCTTTATGCCGTAATCGGCGATCATCTTCTTGACCTCGAGCGCGTTCCCCTTGGTGAGATCGGCTTTCAGCATCACGACCCCCTTGCTGGCGGCGATGACGCGCGGGTCGGAGAATGAGAATTTATCCAGCTCCTTACACGGGATACACCAGTCGGCGTAGAAATCGATGACGACGGGTTGGCCGTTGGCCTTAGCCTGCATCAGCGCCGAATCGGTATATCTCTGCCAGGCGATACCGCCGCCCGATTCGCTTGTAACATGCGCGGGAGTGTTATACCAGATCGCCCCGCCGATGAATAGGATGGCGAATATATAGCGCACGATCCTGAATCGCCAGGTCTTGGCCGGGGTTGGCTCGAAAAATCCGAAATAGAGACCGGCGGCAACAAGCGCTATCACCACCAGCGAGGTATGAAGCGGCCTGGGGAGAATCGTATTAAGGAAATAGAGCGTGGCCGCGAACAACAGCGCCCCCATGACCTTCTTGGCGTAAACCATCCAACCGCCGGATTTCGGCGCCTTGGAGAGGAGTCCGGAGAAGGTACCGAGCGCCACGAACGGCGTGGCCAGCCCCAGCCCGAGAATGAAAAACATCGAGAAGCCGAGCACTGGGTCCCCCTTCTGGCCGACAAAGGCCAACAGCGAGACAATGAAGGCTGCCAAACAGGGCGCGGCGGCGATCCCCATGGTCAGGCCCATGAGGGCGGCCCCGGCGATCCCCTTGCGCGAGCCACCGCTGGTGATCCCCATGAGCCATCCCGGCAAAGCGATTTCGAAAACGCCAAACGCATTCAGTCCCATGAAAAAACAGAGCAACGCCAACCCGATCAGCACAGCGGGGTTTTGAAGCGCGGCCCCCATCAGAGAACCGGTGAAGGCGGCGATAGTGCCGACCGCAGCGTAGCTGATGGCTATCCCCAAACCAAAAACGGCCGCCATCGAAAACTGGCGGCTCATCTTGCCCGAGGCCTGTGACCCAAAATAGCCGATCGTGATCGGGATGATCGGGTAGACACAGGGGGTGAGGGTCAGCCCCAGCCCCAGGATATACATGGCGATGAAGGCCAGAATGTAACCGTATCGTCCGACGAAATCCTCGGCCTTGAAATTCTTGAGCATGGCCCAAAAGCCTGGCTTTGCCTCCTGCGATTGCGACGGTGACGGCGCGACCTGCCCGGCAGTTAGCCCGAGCGATTTGAAAAGGGGATCGTTTTTCGTCGATGCTTGTGCCTCATTCGAGACTATCTCCAGGGTAACCGGCAGTTCGTGGGTCGTGGGAGCGACACAGGAGCGGTCATCGCAGGCCTGTGTGGTTACCTGAACCGGGACAGTTACGGCGCCGGGAGCGACGTTGCCCTTAGCTTTGAAACGGGCCGTGATCCAAACGATATCATCGTAAACCGAAAGCGGCATATCGGGGCTGAAATCGAGGCGCACCGATTTGCCTGCCGGGTAATCGATATTGGCGACCTCGAATTTCGCGCTGTCGGCCAGGGTCAGTTCAGTGGGGATCAGGAAATCCTCGTTGGGGCGATTGGAGTTGACATGCCAGCCCTGGTCGATAGTCAATTTGACCGCGACCGCAATCTCCTGCCCGGGAGCGACTTTCGAGTGCGAGGCGTAGGCTTCGACCGCCACGGGATCGACATCCGAGGCGGCATCGGCGGATGCCGGCTCCTGCGCAATGACATACTTTACAGCATAGAAGAAAGTGAAAAATAGCAATCCGAGCAGTGTCAGGATGATAAGTGTCTTATTGCGTTTTCCGATTTGGCTCAACATTAAATTCTCCTAATTTTCTTTCGACCGTCACCAACGTGGTAGGCCAATATACTCAATTGATATCCCGATTCACAAGGGGCATGAGGGGGCGGCTGGTGGTGTATCAACCGGTTATACGCGCCGAGGTGGCAACATGATAGACTCTGGGTAGGTCGGCAGTTCATCTGCCGACAAGAAATGCGGCCAGACAAGCTGGCCGCCTACCCAATGCCGGTCCTATAAGTGATATAACATAACGTAGACCACGATGCCGGACATCGAGACGAACATCCAGACCGGCCAGACCCAGCGCACCAGTCGGCGGTGCTGGTCGAATTTCTGTCTTAAGGCATAGTAGACGGCCAACAGGATGAATGGCGCCATCAGGCCGGCCAGGATGATGTGAGGGACAAGGATTATGAAATAGAGTGGCCGGGTCCAATCGAATCGCCCGTACGGCACCGAGCCGACTGCGCCGTGATATATAAGGTAGCTTGTCAAGAAGAAGGCCGAGGAAACCAGGGCCGTGATCATGATCTTCTTATGCCTGTCGGCTCGCCCTTTCTTAATCTGGATTCGTCCAATGAAAAGTAAAATGGCACTGGTGAGATTTAGCAAGGCATTGACAGTAGGAAGATCTTTAATCGAGATCATGATTCTCTGGCCAGCTTGCGGATGTCCTGAAGGAGAACCTTCATGCTCTCATCGTCGACGCCATCATAATAGCCGCGAATCATGCCCTGGGGATCGACCAACACGAAGCGGCTGGAATGACCCATCGGCAGTTCGCGGGCCGAGATCATGAACCCCTTCTCGGATAGCCAGACGACCTTTTCAATCGGCTGCCAGAGGAAGACCCAGCGGTCGTCATCGACACCGAAGTCGCGGGCGTACTCCTGCAAGACGCTGAGCGAGTCGCGCTCGGGGTCAACGGTGATGGATACGAACTGGATATTGTCGGCGCCCTCGAATTGATCGTAAAGCGCCTGCATATTGCCGCTCATGGGTGGGCAGATGGTCTGGCAGGAGGTAAAGATAAAATCGACCACCGAGATTTTACCCTTCATATCGGCCAGCCCGAATGGGGCGCCATCCTGCTTGATGAATTCGAATTCCGGCACCTGTCCCAGAAGCGGCAGGCCCGAGCGGGATTTCTCAGCCAGGCCGATTATCAGCAGCCCGCCGATACCGAGAATAAAAGCCGCCATGATTCCGACCAGGATGCCGGCCGGTATTTTACGCTCCGATTGCATGGTCACCCCCTGTTTGCCTTCTAAATGCCGAGTAAAGAACGAATATGACGCCTATAAACAGGCTGGCTATCCAAAGGTGGAAAAGCTGCAAGAGAGACGGCAGTCCGGCGACCACAAGAACCAGTCCGACTATAAGCTGCGCCACTATGAGGACGATCATGCCCCAGACGCTTTCTCTGATCAGGCCCGAGAGGTTGCGGCTCTTCATAAGAATCGTGTATCCGGCAAGTATTGTTACGGCGGCGATTACGATGCCGAGTATGGCATGCACGTAGTTCACCGGCCCGATATATTCCCGAATTTCCGCTCCCGAAAGAAGCGGGAATCGTTGACGCAACACCTCGAGCCCCTCGCGCACTTGCGTGCCGAGAATAACCTGAATTATGCCCACGATCCAAAGGAGGCTCATCCAAAGGCGAGTGCGCCGCGGGAAGATCGCGCCGCGGTCAGCCTCGGGTTTTTCGAGGTAATACGACTGCTGGGTGACAAAGATCAGAAGGCTCACTATAATCAGCGCCAGCACCATATGGATTGAGACGAAAAGCGGCTTGAGTTGTGATTCCACAACCTGTCCCCCCTGCCAGCCCTGGTATGCCACCAGCACCAAGGCGGCCAGCGACGGGATGAGAATCTTGTTAACTTTCCGATAATTCTTGATAGCCAGAACGGCGGTTATGAAAATGAGGATCCCTATGGTGACGCCAACCAGGCGATTGAAGTACTCAATCCAGGCCAGAGTGAAATTAAACTGGCTGGGATTGATATCCGGCGGGAGTTGGCTGATGCTGGTCGGCGGAAACCATCGCCCGAAACATTTCGGCCAGTCGGGACATCCCAGGCCGGCGCCCGAGACTCGCACCAGGCCGCCGATGAAAATCAGCGTGTAAGTCGCCAGGGTCGAAAGGAGCGCAAATCGCCGAAAGTTCTTCATTTCGTTTCACGTTTTCTCATTGTTAATTCCCTAATAGCCAATATGCGCCGTATTATCAAGCATAATTAATCTGTGTCAGGTCTGAAGACCTGACACCACATATCATCAATTCGGTCATTTCCCTGTCGCCTGGCGCTTCATGCCCTCCGGATTAGGGTTCCCGGCAAGCGAATCATCGACAGCATGCCTGGTGGAGATAGAAGCCGTGTCATGCTCGCCGGTAGCGGCTGGGGATTCGGCGTGTCCCTGTTTGAGCGGAAGGCCGGTATTGGGATCGTAGATCTTGGCCTCGCGCCTGATCGGCACGGCCTCGTAACCGTTGATATCACCGCGGCGGAGGATATCGGCCATAGTCAGCGCGATCAAAATAGCGAGCATGACCAGGGCCACGCTTACGATAATCATGTAAATTTTCTTGTCGTAAAGGAGGTGCATGAAGAAAAGCGCCACCAGGAGCCCCTTGAAGCTGGCAATCCCCAGGGCCACGATGGCGTTCCAGGGGCCGAGATGAATTTTGGATATTGTGACGGTCAGGGCTGTGAGAATGAACAACGCCAGACCTACGGACAGGTAAATCCGAAGCGGCGTGATATGATCGGAATGTTCTTGTGCGCGATTCGCCATTTATTGTCACCCCACCAGGTATAGCAGCGGAAAGAGGTAAATCCAGATCAGGTCGACCAGGTGCCAGTAGAGGCCGGTCAACTCGATTGGAGTATAATATTCAGCCGAGAAATGATTCTTGAAAGTGCGGACCACCATCAACGTTATGACCACCATGCCGCCGATGATGTGCACGGCATGAAGGCCGGTCATGGTGAAATATATCGAAAAGAATATGTGCGGATTGGTGCCCTCGATGCCGGTGTAGGTGTAAAACCTGCCGGGCAATTGCCCCAGGTGAATCTTGTGGCTGTACTCGAAATACTTGATCACCAGGAAGACCGCCGCCAGCGCCAGGGTGGAGAATAGAAAAATCAGGGTCTGCTTCTTTTTTCCCACCTGCGTGGAGCGTATGGCCAGGGCCATGGTGACCGAGCTGGTGATAAGCACGATAGTATTGACCGTGCCCAGCGTAAGGTCGAGATGCTTATGAGCGTTGTAGAACATATCGGGATTGAGAGTGCGGAAGACGGTATAGGCCAGAAACAATCCGCCGAACAGGAGAATCTCGGTCATGATGAAGATCCACATGCCCAGCTTGGAGGCGTCTCGCTGCTGGGCCGGGTCGCTAAAATGATGCGCCAGGTAGGCGGGGCGGCTTTGCGAATGATTCAAGCTTGGGTCCTCATTTATATCGTAGGTTTAACATCCGCTGTATCGTAATCGTAGGGGCCGTGAGTCAACACCGGTGGCGTTTGGAAATTTTCGGTCGGCGGCGGCGAGGTGGTGGTCCACTCGAGTGTCAGCCCGCCCCAGGGGTTATTGCCGGCCGGCTTGCCTTTCCGCAGAGAATGTATCAGATAAATCGCCGTGATTATGAAGCCTAAAGCCAATATCCATGAGCCCACCGAGGAGTAGAAATTCAGCGGACGATATTGGTCGAGGTAAGTGTAATAGCGGCGCGGCATCCCCTTGGTGCCGAGCACGAATTGGGTCAGAAATGTGACATTAAAGCCCAGAAATATGAGAGCGGTCCCGATTCTCGACCACTTGATGCTGTACATTCGTCCGAACATCTTGGGCCACCAATAATGCAAGCCGCCCAGGAAAGCCATGACAGTTCCCCCCATCATGACATAATGGAAATGGGCCACAACGAAATAGGTGTCGGTCAAATGCACGTCGGTGGCCAATGTGCCCAGGAACAACCCGGTCAATCCCCCGATTGTGAACAAGAATAGAAATGAGAACGCATAGAGCATCGGCGTTTGAAGCCAGATCGAACCCTTGTACAGGGTGGCGGTCCAGTTGAAGACCTTTACTCCTGACGGGATAGCGACCAGGAAGGTCAAGAATGAGAAAATCATCGAGGCCAGCTGCGACTGGCCGCTGATGAACATGTGATGGCCCCAGACCAAAAAGCTTATGAAAGCGATCCCGAAACTCGAATATGCTATGGCCCGGTATCCAAATATCTTCTTGTGCGAGAAGACAGGGATAAGCTCGCTGATTACGCCCATTGCAGGCAGAATCATGATATAGACCGCCGGATGCGAATAAAACCAGAAGAAATGTTGGAATAGGACCGGATCGCCGCCCATGGCCGGATCGAATATCCCAATGCCGACAATGCGCTCCAACGCCAACAGGATAAGCGTTATACCCAGCACCGGTGTCGCCATTATCTGAATGATAGCGGTAGCGTAAATGCTCCAAATGAAAAGCGGCATCTTGAACCATGTCATGCCCGGGGCGCGGAGCTTGTGGATGGTTACCACAAAATTTACGCCTGTGAAAATCGACGAAAAGCCGAGTATGAAGACCGCAAGGGTCATGGCCACGACAGCGCCGCCGGTTTCCGTGCTGTATGGAGTGTAGAAAGTCCAACCGGTGTCGACCGAGCCGGAGAATATGGCGTAGAGAGCCACCAGGGCGCCGACGATATAAATATACCAACTGGCCAGATTCAGCCGGGGGAAGGCCACATCCTTGGCGCCCAGCATCAGGGGCAGGACGACATTGCCGAGGGCCACGGGGATGCCCGGAATGATGAATAGGAATATCATAATGGCCCCGTGAAGCGTGAAAATCTGGTTGTATGTCTGGGGCCCCATGATATCGCGGCCCGGCGTCAAGAGTTCCAGGCGGATCATAACTGCGAAAATGCCGCCCAGCAGAAAGGCTGTCAGGATACTTACCAGGTAGAGGACACCGATGCGCTTATGGTCGAGTGTCAGAAGCCAGCTTTTGATCCCTTTGGGATGATTGAGATAATTTATTTCCGGTATCGTATTCATTGTTGTTCACCTTGTTCCTGGCCAAGCGATTTTATATAGGCGATGAGGGCATCGATATCGCGGGGCTTTAATAATCCCTGGTAGGTCGGCATCACCGGCTCAAAACCGTCGACGACCTTGGCCTCGGGGGCAAGAATCGATTCCCTCAGGTAATTCTCATCGGCGCGCACCTGGCTGCCCCCCTGCAGATAGACATTCTCCCCAAACAGATGCAGAAAACTGGGGCCGACGTTAAGTGAACCATCGACGGTATGGCAGGTCACGCAACGTTTGGAGGTAAAGAGTTGTTCGCCGTAACTTTCGAGATCTATCCCCTCGCCCGGTCCGGCGGCAGATTCCAGCCACTCGGTGTATTCCCTATCGCTGACAACCTTGACTATCCCCAGCATCTCAGAATGCCCTTTGCCGCAGTATTCGGAGCACTGAATGTTATGTTGACCGGGATAGGGGGCGTTAAACCAGACGGAAGTATAGCGATTGGGGAGCACATCCATTTTGACCCGAAAATCGGGGACGAAGAAACTGTGGATGACATCATTGGACGACATCAGGAGTTTGATCGGCTTTCCGGCCGGCACTACCAGTTCGTTGACGCTATTTATGCCGGTGGGGTAGTCGAAAGTCCACAGCCAGCGCTGCGCCGTGACCTTCACCTCGAGGGCATCCTTGGGGGCGATGTTCATTCTCATATACAAAGAGAATCCCAGGAAAAAGAGGATGATGACGATCGCCAGCGGAATCACTGTCCAGACGATTTCCAACTTGATGTTGTGGTCAACCTGCGAGGTCGGGGCGATCTCTCCGCGGCGGCGATACTTGATGAAAAAATATGTGGCCGCGCCAACCACCAGGACGAAGAAGAATATCGAGATATAGAGAATGAGATAGAAGAGCCAATCGACCTCGCTTGCGATAGTCGAGCCGGCAGGCGGCATAATCAGGGTTCCGGTGGTATCCATGTCATCAATCTTCCCAAATCGTCACTAATGGGCCAAGGCGTGCGGATCGTGACGCCTGCGGTCTTTGATCCAGAGAATCGCCAGGAATATCACCATCAGGCCCAGCGTGGCCAGGCCACCGAGTTTCATGAGGTTGGTGGCAAATAAGACATATCCTCCGGAGGCGGAGTCGTAGTGATAACAATAGAGAATGAATTTATCTATAGTATTGCCGATCTTGCCGTCGGAGGCCTCCATCAGGGCCAGCTTCAAATCCTGTTTCTTAAACTCGATACCATATAGATAGCGCGAGATCATGCCATCCTCACCCAGTATCATAACGACCGCGGGATGGGCAAATTCCTTTATCTTCTCGTCGTAGAAATATTTGAATCCGACCGCGTCGGCCAGAGTCTTTATCTCGGGTTCTTTGCCGACATGGAAAATCCAGCCTGGGTCCGTACCCGACATGCCGATAGATTCGAGCAGAGTTTTCTTCTTAGCGGCGGCCAACTGCGCCGTTTCGGTCGGGTCGATACTGACGGTGATCAGCGAGAATTCCTTTCCGGGTGTCCAGTCGAGTTGATCGACCCCCTTGGCCAGTCCGTTGAGAACGAGGGTGCAGAGCATGGGGCAATCGTAGTAGGCCAACACCAGGATCACCGGCCGGCCTTGCCCGAAGTAGCTCGAAAGAGGCACTACCTCTCCCCGATCGTTGGTGAAGGTCAGATCGAGCGGGATTCCGGCGCCGAGGTGCTCGTCGACATCGATCTTCTCGAGTTTCTCAACCCGGTCGGCGGCCACCTGCGAAAATGAGTCTGACGCCAAGGCGGCGAAAATCAGATTTACGAAAATTATCGCCTTAATTATTTTCAACCGCGATTATCTCCCCGGGCCAATCATATTATTCATATATCCATATAACTACGCGATCGCATGGCCCCACAACATTACAACCATAGGACTATCAACGGATTGCTATTGTTCCCCTGTTTTCCCCTGCTGATTCTCATAAGCCTCTTTGGCGATAAGTTCCATGGCACGATCTATGGGAATCTGATAAATCCCCTTGGTAGTATCGATTACCTTATAGGAATTTAGAGTTTCGTCCTCGCGGGCGCGCAACTCCCGCAGGGCAATCGATTGCGGCGCGAGCACTACCTCCTCGATCAGGCGCTCCTTAGCGGCTATGAAATATTGGTCGATTAAAATCAAGCTCAACACCAGGAGCACGATTGAGACAATTCCGATGATGATAATCGGTTTGAGATTGGCCTCGTGGGTGTCGTACCCTGCCTCCCCCGACTTCTTATCAATCTTGATTTCGTCAGTATTCTCAGTCATGTTCCCCTCTTAGTCGCTGATAAGTTGAGCCGAGGCTGTAAGCCTGGGGTCATTGACCGGCACCAGCGGCTGGGAGGCCATCCGGCGCCAGAAAAACCATAACGTCAGGCCGCCGATCCCGAGCATAGCGGCGATATCGATCCAGAGGCCCACCAGGGGCCGATCGGAGTGACTCGGCATGACCACCCAATAGAGGTCGACCCAGTGCATGAACAAGAGCCAGACCGCCATAATCTTCATGACCGTCAGGTTGCGCTTGGCGCCGCGCGAGATTAGGACCACGAACGGAATCACGAAATGCCCGAAAACGATTAATAATGTCAGCGGTCGATATCCCAGCCAGCGGACACGATACCAGATCGTTTCCTCGGGGATATTGGCATACCATATGAGAAAGTACTGCGCGAAAGCAATGTATCCCCAGAAAACAGTAAAAGCGAACAGAAGCTTGCCCAGATCATGGTAATGCTCGAGAGTGATCAGGTCGGCAAGATATCCTTTCTGGCGAAGGAGTATGGTCACGAGGGTGATAAAGGCCAGCGCCGAGAGAAGGCTTCCCGAGAATATGTAGACTCCGAATGCGGTCGAGTACCAGTGGGCGTCCAGAGACATCAGCCAGTCGAAAGCGGCGAATGTCACGGTGAAGGCAAACAGCAGCATCCCGGGGGCGGAGAGCTTTTTCATACGCTCGGTTTGGCTCTCGGCATACCCCTTATCCTGGGCCAGCGAGGTTTTGTACAGACCCCGCGCCAGGAACAGCCAAATGCCGACATATATGACCGCTCGAATTATGAAAAATCCGGTGTTGAGATAAAGCGATTTCTCTTTTAATACCGGGTCGCCGGCCACAATTTCGTGATGGCTCCAGTGATAGAGATTGCCAATTCCGGCTATGATCGGTATGAATAGAATCGCCAAAAACAGAAGCACCATCATAACATTTTCCGAAAAACGGCGCAACACCACGCTCCAGGTGGCATTGGTAAGGTGATGAAGCATGGTAAAAAAGAGCCCGCCCAGCCCGATTGTCAGCCAGAAGGCATAGGCCGTGAGATAGGAAAAGAAGAAGTGATCCCTGTCGATCGCAAATCCGGCAATGCATCCCGCCAGCCCGACAAATCCAACCATCAGAGCCGCTTTTCCAAAATTTCTATCGCTTGAAAGGCGAAATGTATTTTCGCGAAAATCCATCACCTGATCTTGCTCCTCAACTCCTCGGGCATATCCTCAAGTCCGGCGTTCTGGCTTCGCTGGAGCGCCCTGATATAAACTACGATAGCCCACCTGTCCTCAGGCCTGACCTGATCGGCGTACGAGGGCATGGTCCTGATACCGTTGGTGATGACATCGAAAATATAACCATCGGCGATCTGCCGCAGTCTATCGCTGTGGAATGTCGGCGGTGGAGTGTATCCGCGTTGAACCATGATCCCCTTGCCATCGCCAAGCCGGCTGTGACACGGCGAGCAGTAAATATTGAAACGCTCCTGGCCGCGCTCGATGAGTTGGGACGTGATATGAACCGGCGTCATCTGCAAGAATTGGCCGCTATCATCGCGGCCCTGGAAGAACGCTTTATCATCATGCAATTGCCCCCGGGCTACGGTACCCGGCACGGGCTGCCTCATGGCGGAGCCATCGGGAAAGAACTTGCCGGCCTCCTGCGGCTTATACTTGGGCTGGTGGTCCATATCGGGGACGACATGAATCGGCGGATTGTCGGTAGGAAGCCCCCTGAAACAGCCGGTGGCTATTACGGCCGTACAGACCAGGCAGAGATAGAAGACCACGCGCCTGCCGGTCATGTCTCCAGAACCTCCACGTTTACCCCACCAAGCGACTGCAGAAGCTCGCGTGTTTTCTTTAGCTCATATTTAGGATCACCGGATTCCACCGATATGAAAAAACCATCGTCGGTAACACGCTCGAAATTCGCGGAGGAAAACAAGGGGTGATTATGGCGCGGCAATCGGTTTAACATCATCGAACCGATAAAGGCCGCGAAAGCCGATAGTAGGACGGTCAAGGCAAAGACCACCGGAAGGAACGCCTGAAAGCTGTTGAACGGTTTGCCCGAGATAATGACCTTATAGTCGACCGCTGACATCCAGTATTGCATGTAGAAGGCCCCCAGGAGACCGATTGCGGCAACGGTCCCGACGATGAATCCCAGGTAAGATCTGGTTACGCCCATTGCGGAATTCATGCCATGTATCGGATAGGGGGAGTGACAGTCGAATTTGCGATAGCCGGCGTCGCGGACACCCCTGGCGGCATCGAGCAGAGCCTCGGCCCCGTCAAACTGGGCCAGAATGACCTGCATCTTTGTTTCCTTTTTGGCCATCCTCATCAACCCCTGACGTTTCCCGTTTCAAGCTCAATCGCTTCCGGCCCTTGGTGGTGGACATTTGCCTGGGGCAGCACGGCCTTGACCTCCGACATTGCGACCATCGGCAAAAATCTGACAAACAGCAGGAATAAGGTCAGGAAAATTCCAAACGACCCTATCAGCATCCCAATATCATAAATGGTTGGCTTGAAGTATTGCCAGCTTGACGGCAGAAAATCCTGTGAAAGCGATGACACGATAATGACGTAACGCTCGAACCACATGCCGACATTGATCAGTATCGACGCCACAAACATCACCGCTATATGCGCCCGAAATCTCTTCGACCAGAATATCTGCGGCACCACCACATTGCAGAAAAACATTATCCAGAAAGCCCAGGCGTATGGTCCGGTGGCGCGGCTCCAAAACGTAAATCTCTCATATAAATTGCCGCTATACCAGGCCATGAAAAATTCGACGACATAAGAATAGCTGACCATCAAACCGGTGACCAGGATGATTTTATTCATCTTGTCGAGGTGATTGAGGGTTATGTAATTATCAAGCTTGAACACCTTCCTGGCGATAATGGCCAGGGTCAAGACCATGGCGAAACCCGAGAATATGGCCCCGGCGACAAAGTATGGCGGGAAGATCGTGCTGTGCCAGCCGGGCAGGATACTGACCGAGAAATCGGTCGAGACCACGCTGTGAACCGAAAGCACCAGGGGTGTCGAAATCCCCGCCAGCAGCAGATATGCCAATTCGTAATGACGCCATTGCCTGTTGCCGCCGCGCCAGCCGAGAGCAAAAATACCATAGATAATTTTCTTGATCCTGTTTTTCGCCCGATTTCTGATCGTGGCCAGGTCGGGAACCATGCCGAGGTACCAGAATAGAAGCGAGCAGGTGAAATATGTCCCCACGGCAAAAAAGTCCCACAGCAGGGGGCTTCGGAAATTGGGCCAGATACTCATCTGGTTGGGAACCGGGAAAACGTAAAATAACAGCCAGGGCCGCCCCACGTGAATCGCCGGAAAGATGCCGGCGCATATCACCGCGAAAATAGTCATGGCCTCGGCAAATCTGTTGATCGACGTTCTCCAGCGCTGGCGCAGGAGAAACAGGATGGCCGAAATCAACGTTCCGGCATGCCCGATTCCGACCCAGAACACGAAATTGGTGATATCGAATCCCCAGCCCACCGGGATCTGTAAACCCCAGATACCGATGCCCGTAAAGAACAAGTGCCCCAGCATAATAAAGAACATCAGCGACAGCAGGCCGGTGATCGATATGAGCGCATACCATAGCCTCGGTGTTCCGGACTCGACCACGCCGCTGATCTTCTCGGTGACATCGTGGAAAGTCAGATTGCCCGCGATCAACGGCTGTTCACTCTTATTGGGTGCGTCTGGAGCTTTGATATTCATCGTTATCTAAAATTACCCCATCTAAACTACTAAGCCTGTTTCTTTTCAAACTCCTCTAACAGGGGATTGGGATTCCTGAGCCTTGCCAGGTAGGTCGTCCTCGGTTTAGTGTTATATTCGGCCAGCATTCCGTAATTCCGATTTTGCATCTTCATCTTCGAGGCTCGGCTCTCCGGGTCGGCGACATTGCCGAACACGATAGCCTCTGTCGGGCAGGCCTGGGCGCAGGCGGTGGTGAACTCGCCATCCCTGACAGTGCGGCTCTCGCTCCTGGCCGTGATTTTCGCCGCGTTTATGCGCTGCAGGCAATAGGTACATTTTTCCATGACGCCGCGCGAGCGCACCGTGACATCGGGGTTGAAAACCATTTTGGCCGATTCGGGAGTCTTACTTGTGTAATTGAAGAAGTTGAATCGGCGAACCTTATATGGGCAGTTGTTGGAGCAATAGCGAGTCCCGATACAGCGGTTGTAGACCTGAAGATTGAGCCCCTCATGGTCATGCAGGGAGGCGGTGACCGGGCAGACCTCCTCGCAGGGGGCGTTCTCGCAATGCATGCAGGGCACCGGCTGATGAACTATTTCCGGATCGGCCAAATCACCGTTGAAATAGCGATCGACCCGGATCCAGTGCATTTCGCGTCCTCTCCCGACCTGCTCTTTGCCTACGACCGGGATATTATTCTCGCTCTGGCAGGCCACGGTGCAGGCGTTACATCCGATACAAACATTCAAATCTATCGCCATGCCCCATTGATACTGCTCGCTGATTTTGTGGTTGCTCGCAAGCGTATAAAGCGGCGGAATCTCATGCCCCTCGTTGGCGAATGCGGGATGTTCCCTGTAATGTTCCAGGGTTGCCTCGCGAATTATCGGACGCCCCTCCATGCTGTGGTGGTTTTGGGTAGTGACAATTTTATATGTTTGCCCAGTGCCCGCGATTGTCAACCCGCGATCGAAGCAGGGCGCGCTCGACACCCTGAGCAAATAGGCGTTAAAGCCAACATCATCAGCGACTCGTCCACCGAATTTCCGGCCGTAACCGAGGTGGAGCGTAACCGAGTTGTCGGCATGCCCGGGAAGTATCCAGATCGGCGCCTCGAGCTTGCGGCCGCGATATTCCAGCGCGGCGATATCGGAGTTATTCAAACCCAACTGTTTCGCCGTGGCTGGGCTCATCAGGGCAACGTTGTCCCAGGAGATTTTTGTCTGAAAATCAGGCAACTCCTGAAGCCAGGCATTATTGGCAAATCTCCCATCGTATATGGTTAGGGATGGCCGGAACGCGATCTCCAGGTTGTCCCGGGTGGGTAGTTCGCGGTTGAAAGGACTGGAGCCAATCTGCGCGAATACCGAGGCCTCATCGATCGGGGCATTGACAGCAGGGCTGGCGATTCCCTTGAGTAAGCCGTCATGCAGGACACGTCGCCACTCAGTCTCGAAATCGCCATTCGAGATAATCTTCTGCCAGGTCTCCCGCACGATGTCGTAGCCGCGGGCGTCGCTTCCGGTTGTCAGGAGGCTCAGCACCTCGACTGAGCCGGCGCCGCCATAAAGCGGAGCGATCAACGGTTGAATTACGCTTATGGCTCCATGAATCGAACGAGCGTCGCCCCAACTTTCGAGATAATGGGCCATAGGTACATGCCATTCGACTGCGCCGGAGGTTTCATCGACATGAGAACTCAGATGTATTGTGTGCTCGATCTCTTTGAGGGCCTCGGCGAAATTCAGGTCGGCCGGTGCGTTGTAGATGGGATTCCCGCCGAGTATTGCCAGCGTGGTTATGCGCTTGCTCTTCACATCATCTACCAGGGTTTTGAGGCTTTCAATGCTGGAAAGTTCCGAATCCGAAATTTCATGAAACGCGACCGCATTTCCGATATTGCCAAGCGCCGAATTCATGACATGAACCAGCGCATGCACCGGTGCCGGCTGATCTCCTCCGGCAATTACGAGGCTCTTGCCGCGTGCACGTATTAAGTCGGCGGCCAGAATACGAATCCAATCACGGTCGAATTCATGCCGGGAAAACGGCCCAAGCACGCCGTTGTCTCTTATTACGACACCTTGCGCCTGCAATTCGAGCGCCAGGGCGGCAGCGAAGGCGCCGACAAGGGCACTGGGGATTCGTAGCCTGTGGTCAGCCAGGGCGCCGGTATTAGAGAAAGAGCTTTCGATCATATAAAGCCGGTTCATGCCGTCCCGTTCGGAGCTTACCCGTCTGCCGTCGATAAATCCCTTGGCATTTCTGATATTATCGCTTCCGGCATAGACAAAATCCGAATCGAGCGACAGGATAACCTCGGCCTTATCGAAATGATAAATCGGTTGCAGGTTCAGCCCTGTGGCAAGCCTTACCCCCGTATATTCATTTTCATTCCCGAGCGGTTCATAGGCAGCCCACCTGGCCTCGGGAAACGTGGTGCGGAATAGATGCGCCAACCGCGATAGTGTGGGAGATGAGAACGGCTCGACAAGTATTGCCAGCCCCCGCCCGCGGTCCTGGGCATATTTGTCATAGAGATTTCGCCAGAATGTTACAAAATCGTTCCAACTGGATTGCCGCCCCTCATGCAGGACAGCCTTCGAGCGGTCGGGGTCGTAGAGGTCGAGTATCGACCCCTGAATGAAAGTGTTGGAGCGGCCCAACGTCGCCGGATGATCGGGGTTGCCCTCGATCTTGGTCGGGCGTCCCTCATGGCTTTCGACAATAAGGCCGAAAGCGTTGCCCATGAAAGGCATGGTGGTGGCGTAGTAATTCGGCACGCCGGGAATTATTTCCTCCGGGGCCACCACATAAGGGATAATCTTTTCAACCGGCCGGCGACATCCCGCCAACCCGGCCATCGCAATCGAGGCCCCCATGAGGGAGAGAAAGGAGCGGCGCGAGACCGGGTCGTTCAATTCATTGAGTTCCGACGCCCCCTGGGGAAATTCCCGGTGCAAAAATTCCTGGAATTCGGGCGTTTCCGCCGGATGATCGAGGCTTTTCCAATATTCGCGGCCTTTTGGCGAATCGCTTTTCATCTATGACATCCTGAGCAATCTTCCGGTGGCGCTATATTATTTTCCGACCGGACTTTCCGGGCAAACTGCACCTGGTCGGCCGGCGGTGTCCAGTTCATATTTGTAATTTCATTTCGGGGCCGCAATTGCGTGTCGGGATT
Source organism: candidate division Zixibacteria bacterium RBG_16_53_22 (assembly GCA_001775395.1). GTDB lineage: Bacteria > Zixibacteria > MSB-5A5 > UBA10806 > UBA10806 > UBA10806. The sequence continues at coordinate 18,193 of MEWP01000018.1, forward strand.
TCTGTGACAATCGAGGCACCAGCCCATCGAAAGCGGTTTTTTTAACTCCACGATTTCCATGTTGGCGACATTGCCGTGGCAACTAACGCATCCAACCCCGGCCCGCAGATGAGCGCTGTGATCGAAATAGGCGAAATCGGGCAATTGGTGGACACGAACCCACTGGATCGGCACACCGCTCGACCAGCTCTCGCGGACAGGCAATAAGCGTTCGTTGTCGGTTCCGATTGTCTTGTGGCAATTCATGCAGATTTGTGTCGGAGGGATATTGGCCACTGCCGAGACCTCGACGTCGTAATGGCAGTAGCGGCAGTCTATGCCAAGGTCGCCGGCGTGAAGCTTATGGCTGTAACGGACCGGTTGCGCAGGCCGGTAACCGACATCGGTATACCACGGCGAGCCGTAATACCAGAAAAACCCGACAATCGCCAATACGAGGATGATGGTTCCGGCTGCAATATAGACAGGTATTTTATTAGTCCAAACGGGGAATATCTGCGCCAATTTTACTTTGCTCCAATTGTCACATGCTCAAACTTGAGTTTACCGCCGGCTCCCCTATTTTTGTGCGATATTGATCCAGCGTGACACTGTCGCTGCCGGCCACGCCCGGCAAAAGCATTTCCGGTAAATCCGTACGGACGGCTAAACTGTCTAAGGTCCATGGCAGTTCCGATAAAAATCCCGCCATTTTTGATTCGAAATCCCCGGCCAAGTCTAAACAGGCTCCTGCGCTATATGGAAGATATACCCTGGCGACGCATGCCGGAATGCATCGCGAAATCTAAAGTTTTTGACTGTTAAATCGGCCAGAAGATATGATTGCAGTCTTTAAAAGGCAAGCGATTTTGCCCAAAAAAGAAGCTGGGTCGAGTAATTATTTCTGTCCGTAATAGAGCGCTCTGATATAGGATGTCGAGTGTGTCAGCGCCTCTTTGTAGGAGATGATGGGGCGATAATTGAGCTCGGAAATGGCGCGCGAGATATCGAACATGGCGT
>MEWP01000019.1:0-1544 GCA_001775395.1 candidate division Zixibacteria bacterium RBG_16_53_22
GGCCACGATGGACCTGGTCAAGCATTTTGGCGGGGAACCGGCCAATTTCCTGGATATCGGCGGCTCGTCGTCACCGGAGAAAGTTATCGTGGCTATGAGGATCATCGCCGGCGATCCCAAGGTAAAAGTAATCCTCTTCAATATATTCGGCGGCATTACGCGCTGCGATGATGTAGCCAATGGCATAGTCAAAGCCGTGGAGCAGCTCAGGCCGCGAGTCCCAATCGTGGTTCGCCTGACCGGCACCAACGAGAAGAAGGGGCACGAAATACTAAAACAGGTCGGCCTGCAGGCAACATCATCGATGGAAGAAGTGGTTAAGATGGGGCTCCGGAAGGCATCATAGGCAGGGAAAAGAGGGACTGAGAAATGGCAATATTCGTTGATAAGAATACAAGAGTGCTCGTTCAGGGCATCACGGGCCGCGATGGGGCATTCCATACACAGCAAATGATTGACTATGGCACCAGGGTTGTCGGCGGGGTGACACCCGGCAAGGGCGGCACAATCTGTTGCGGAGTTCCGGTTTTCGATACTATGGAAGAGGCTGTCAAGGCAACCAAGGCTAATACATCGGTGATTTACGTGCCGCCGCAGTTTGCGGTCGATGCCATCTACGAGGCGGCCGAGGCCGGCGTGAAACTAATTGTTTGTATCACCGAGGGTGTGCCCGCCAATGATATGCTAAAGGTTTATCATTATCTTAAGGCCAAAGGCGTCCGGCTGATCGGACCCAACTGCCCCGGCGTAATTTCACCGGGCCTCTGCAAAGTCGGAATCATGCCGGCCCAGATCCACAAGAAGGGGAATATCGGTGTTGTCTCACGTTCCGGCACCCTGACGTATGAGATCGTCTACCAACTCACCAACGCCGGCATGGGGCAATCGACCTGCATCGGGATTGGCGGTGACCCGGTAATCGGCACAAACTTTATAGACTGCCTCGAGGCGTTCGAGAAAGACCCCGGCACCAGCGCGGTCGTAATGATCGGCGAGATTGGCGGCTCCGATGAGGAAATGGCGGCCGAGTTCATTCGCAAGAAGATGAAAAAGCCGGTGGTCGGTTTCATTGCCGGGCGGACTGCTCCTGCGGGCAAGAGAATGGGGCACGCCGGCGCCATCATCTCGGGCTCATCCGGCCTGGCCGCCGACAAAATCAAGGCCCTCAATGCGGTCGGCGTGCCGGTCGCGGACATACCCTCGCAAGTGCCGGGGCTCATTGCCGAGCGTATGAAAAAGAATGTAGGGGCGAAGCATGCTTCGCCCGCCCGCGCCAAAGCCAAGAAAGCCGCTCCCAAAGCGAAAGCCAAGGTTGCGAAAAAAGCGACAGTTAAGAAAAAGGTAGGGACACGGCATGCCGTGTCCGCTAAGAAAGCTGGAAAGAAACGGTAATAATTTGTAGGGGCGCATCAAGTCTTTAGACCCGTATGGGCAGCGCCCGCCTTGATATGAAAATCCTCAGTATGGGGTATAAGAAGCGACAATGAGTGAAGTAGAAGAAAAAAAAGCGAAGAAACCGCCGCGACGACCGGACCCTGTTATTA
>MEWP01000019.1:1657-24236 GCA_001775395.1 candidate division Zixibacteria bacterium RBG_16_53_22
GCCCTGATTTCGCTATAACATCGACAGAAAAATAGCGGATAGCGAGTAGTGAGTAGCAAGTAGCGAGTAGGGAGAGCCATTGAGCCACGTAGCTACTAAGCCACTTGGGGAAAAGCAAAATGGATTAAGGCCGCCAGGCTTTGGAATCACGAAAAAGGACAATTGATGATTCTCTCGCGAGTTAGAGCTTGCTCTGACCGCGAATAATAAAGGATAAGGAAAATGATAACGATCAAGGACCATGCGGACTTGACATCGACAAAATAAGATCAAGAGGCTTGCATTGTCAGAAACGGTCAAATTATACAAGTCAAACCAGCCGCTCCTCATGCAAGGGAATGAGGCCTGCGGCTGGGGCGCGCTGGCCGCCGGATGCCGGTTTTTCGCCGGATACCCGATTACGCCCTCGACTGAGATAGCCGAGCTTTTGGCGCGGAATCTTCCGCGCGTGGGCGGATACTTCATACAGATGGAGGACGAGATCGCCTCCATAGCTGCCATTATCGGGGCCTCGGTGGCAGGATCGAAGTCGATGACGGCCACCTCCGGGCCGGGGTATTCGCTGATGCAGGAGAATCTCGGCTACGCTTACATGGCTGAGGTACCGATCGTGGTGGTCAATGTCCAGCGCGGGGGGCCATCGACCGGCCTTCCCACCAAAGTCTCGCAGGCCGACACCATGCAGGCCAAGTGGGGTACCCACGGCGATTATTACCCGATCGTTCTGGCGCCATCGTCTGTTAAGGAATGTTTCGACATGACGATCAAGGCCTTCAACATGGCCGAGCAGTACCGAGTCCCGGTGACAGTATTGACCGACGAGGTCCTCGGCCATATGCGCGAGATAGTGATCTTGCCCGAACCATCCGCCGTTAAAGTGCTGAACCGCCCCAGACCGGTTGACCCGCCGGAGTGGTATAAGCATTTCGAAATCACCCCCGATTATCTTTCGCCCATGGCCTCGTTCGGAGAGGGATATCGTTTCCACCTGACCGGCCTCACGCACGATGAATCCGGATTCCCGACCGCCAAACCTAACGAGATCAAGGCCAAACTAGACAAACTCAAGCTCAAGATCACGCGCCACCGCGAACAGATCACCGAAATCAGATCCGACATGATGGAAGATGCCCATATAATGGTATTCGCTTATGGCTCGACCGCCCGCGCGGCCCGCCAGGCAATCAGGATGGCGCGCAAAAAGCGTTTCAAGGTCGGCATGGTCCAGCCTTATACGATCTGGCCATTCCCTGACGATAAGATCGCGCCGCTTCTGGAGAACGTCGATACGGTCGTCGTGCCGGAACTGAATCAGGGCCAGATCATAGGCGAAATCGAGCGCCTCTCGCGTCGGCACGTCAAAGTCGTGCCGCTTCAGCGTTACGATGGCGAGCTTATCACGCCGTCGCAGATCGTCGATGTCATCAAAGAGGAGCATGCATAAATGGAACAGCAATCTAATATTACTCATAAATATTTAAGGCCGAAAAAGAAATTCCCCAACGTTTGGTGTCCGGGATGCGGCATCGGAATCGCCATGGGCGCCATGATCCGGGCTATCGACGGCCTTGGCCTCCAAAAGGACGATGTCGCCATCGTCTCGGGAATAGGCTGCACCGCCCGCATACCGGTCTATCTCGATTTCAACACGCTCCATACCACGCACGGGCGGCCGATAGCATTCGCCACCGGGGTCAAGCTGGCCAACCCGAAACTCAAAGTCATCGTGGTTTCCGGCGACGGCGACCTGCTGGCGATCGGCGGCAATCATTTCATTCATGCCGCTCGCCGCAACATGGATATTACGGTGATCCTGGTGAACAACTACATCTACGGCATGACCGGCGGCCAATATTCGCCGACCACACCGGTCACGAAACTGGCCTCGACCGCCCCATATGGCATGATCGAACAATCGTTCGATCCCGCCGCCCTGGCCAAAGCCTCCGGCGCCACCTTCGTGGCCCGGGGCACCGTCTATCATGCCACCCAGCTTTCCAGGCTCATGGCCCAGGCGATCGAGCGGCCCGGCTTTTCGCTGGTCGAGGTCATCTCGAATTGCCACACGCAGTACGGCCGCATGAACCGCGAGGGGAGCGCCGTTAAGATGATCCTCTGGCAGAAGGAACACGCCGTGCCGGCGACCGTGGCCTCGAAAATGACGCCGGAGCAGCTCGAGGGCAAATTCGTGATCGGGGTTCTGCATGAAGCGCAGAAGCCCGGCTATGTCGAGGAGTATCAGAAAATAATCGATCGTTTCCGCGCCGCCGACGAGGAAAAGCTCGGCGAGGTGGTGGTGTCGGGGTGATTAAAACGGATAAATCTGTAGGGGCGTTCAATTGAACGCCCCTACAGCAACGATAAAATCAAAAAGCCAATTTAGAATTCACATGACAGAAAAAAAACAAACCTTCGATCGTTACGAAATCCGGCTTTCCGGCTCCGGCGGGCAAGGGCTGGTGCTTGGCGGCGTCATTCTGGCTGAGGCTCTCGGCGTCTACGAGGGTAAAAACGTCACGCAAACCCAGTCATATGGCCCGGAGGCCCGCGGCGGCGCATCGCGCTCCGATGTGGTTGTCTCCGATGGCGAGATCTATTACCCCAAGGCCACGGAGCTCGACTTGCTCCTGTGTCTGACCCAGGAATCATGCGATCAGTATTATCCCAGTCTTAAAGAGGGCGGCTTGCTTGTTGTCGACAGCGATAAGGTCCGCCAGGTGCCGTCGCCAAAGGCGTTTTCGTTGCCCTTCATCCGCATCGCACGCGAAAAGGTCGGCACACCGGTTGTGGCCAACGTGGTTTCGATATCGGCCGTGGCAGGCATTACCGGCATCTGCTCCAAAGATTCGATACTCAAAGCGGTCCTGGCTCGCGCTCCTCGCGGCACCGAGGAGAAGAACAGGCTCGCCTGCGAGTTGGGTTACGAGATGGGCGCTGCCGCCGAACGGGGTGTCCATGTCTAATGTACGAACCTTGCTCATAGTCAAACCTGATGCTGTCGAACGCCATCTGATCGGCGAAATCATCCATCGTCTCGAAAGGGCCAGATTCCGCGTTGTGGATATGAAGATGGTCCATCTCACGTACGACCAGGCGCGCAAATTTTACGCCGTTCACGAGGGTCGTCCATTCCTCGATGAGCTTTGCAAGTTTATGTCGGGCGGCCCAATCGTCCCGATGATTGTTGAATCCGACGGCGATACTATTAGCGGTATCCGGGCTCTGATCGGCGCCACCGATCCGGCCAAGGCCGCACCCGGCACCGTGCGCCACGACCTGGCGGTCAGCCTAACCAAGAACTCAGTCCACGCGTCCGATGGTGAGGCCACCGCCAAAACCGAGATAGCCTTCTTCTTTTCATAATGGACGAAACATATGAAAATTAAGCTCTTCTATGACGGCGCCCTGGTGGATGTCGAATTCCCCGAAGGCGTCGTTCTCTTAGAGCCCAAATCGCCCGCCATCTTAAGCGACCATCAGGTCCGCGCCAATCTCATAAGAGCTTTCAATGATTCGCCGGTTTCATTTTCCGGAAAAAAGATAACGCTTGTCGTCAACGATGCCACCCGCCGCCTGCCAACCTGGAAGATTCTGGAAATCCTCACGGAATTGATTCCGGCCTCTTCAATCGATGTTCTCGTAGCCACAGGCACGCATCGCGCGCCGTCCGATTCCGAGCTGGATATGATATTCGGACCGACTCGCCGGGCCTTCGACGGCCGCATTTTCATACATGATTGCCGCGATGAAAGTAACCTGACGCATCTGGGATATACGTCACGGGGTACACCGGTCGATGTCAACAAGAGATTAGCCAGGGCCGAATGCCTGGTATGTATCAATTCGGTCGAGCCGCACTTTTTCGCGGGATTTACCGGCGGACGCAAGTCTCTCGTTCCCGGCCTGGCCGGATTCACGACGACCGTTCTCAACCACAGCTACGCCAAATATGAAGAGGCGAAGAGCCTCAACCTCGATACCAATCCGGTTCATTGCGATCTCATGGAGGCCGTGCGTTTACTCGATAAGACGCCGATTTTCTCGATTCAGCTTGTTACATCTTGCGATGGGGGAATAGCGGGTGTTTTCTGCGGCGAGCTGGAAACCTCGTTTCAACAGGGAGTCGCTTGCGCGCGCCGGGTTTATACTGTTGCAATCGAGAATAAATACGATATCGTATTTGCGGTCGGTGAGCCGCCTCTCGACATGAATTTATACCAGCTTCAGAAAGCCCAGGAACACGGCGCGGAGGCTGTCGCCGATGATGGAATTCTCGTGGTAGTCGGCGCTTGCAGCGAAGGAACCGGTTCGGATTATTTCATCAAACTGGCTGATGATTATCCCACACCGAATTCCGCCCTCGCGCCTAATGCTATGTCTGATAATAGATTCGGAATACACAAGCTGATCAAGACCGCTCGTCGTTTGCGGAAAATAAAAATCCGCTATGTCACGAAAATTGATGACAAAATTGTCAGAAAGGTTTATTATGAACCCGGAAAATCGCTCCAGGCGACATTAGACGAGGCTATTGCGCAAAAGGGGCATGGTGCCAGAATTGCTATTTTGAGGGATGCGTGTTTGATCGTACCTGTAGTGTGATAATCAAAGGAGACAAAGTATGAGGAAAAAGGTTGCTGTTATTGGCGCTGGCCATGTTGGCGAATGCACCGCAATGTATCTGGCAGAGCGTAACATTTGTGACATCGTCCTGGTTGATATCATCGAGGACATGCCGAAAGGTAAAGCGCTGGATCTGGCTCAGGCCGGCCCCATTCGCAATTATGACGCCGGCATAGTCGGCTCGAACGATTTCGCCGATATCAAGGGCTCGCACATCGTCGTTGTTACATCGGGAGTCCCGCGCAAGCCCGGCATGACACGCGAGGACCTTATTACAAAGAACGCCGAGATCGTTGGCTCAGTCACCGAAAATATCAAGAAGCATGCGCCCAAGGCCATGGTTCTTATGGTCGCCAATCCGCTCGATATCATGACGTTCCACTCCTGGAAAAAGATGGGCGTTGACCATAAGCTCGTCTTCGGCCAGGCCGGGGTCCTCGATTCCGTCCGCTTCCGCACATTTGTCGGCTGGGAGCTTGGGGTATCGCCCAATGATATTCAGGCCATGGTCCTCGGCGGCCACGGCGATACCATGGTACCGCTGCCTCGATATACTACTGTCGCCGGCATCCCGATCACCGAGCTCATTGCGCCCGACCGTATCGAGGCCATTTCCAAGAGAACCCGCGATGGCGGCGGCGAGATTGTCAAGCTTCTCAAGACCGGCTCCGCCTACTATGCCCCCGCGGCCGCTACGGTCGAGATGGTCGATGCTATTCTCACGGATCGCAAGAGGGTCATGCCCTGTTCGGCCTATCTCACCGGCCAGTACGGCATTAAGGATTTATATATCGGCGTGCCCGTTGTCTTGGGCGCCGGCGGCGTAGAAAAGGTGATCGAACTCAAGCTCAACGACCAGGAACTCGGAGAGCTTCGAAAATCGGGCACAATTTACAAAGAGATGTTGTCTGTTTTAGGATATTAAGCGCAGGAGACGGGCCAGGACTCGGATTCGGTTCCCGCCTCTTCAAGGAGGAAGCAAGAATGGGTCAGACCCTTGCTGAAAAAATATTGAGCAGCCATTCCGGGAGGAAGGTGACGGCCGGCGAGATCACCATCTGCGCCGTCGACCTCTGTCTGCTCCAGGATGGCACCGGGCCCCTGACGATCCGGCAAACGGAGAAGCTGGGTGTCACCAAGTTGGCCAATCCTCGCAGGACAGTCTTTTTCCTCGACCATTCCTCTCCGGCCTCCCGCAAGGAGCTCGCCAACGATCATCAGTTCATCCGCAATTTTGCGTCGAAGATGAATGCCATAGTCGAGGATGTCGGTAAGGGCGTTTGCCATGTGGTCATCAACGAAAAATATGTGAATCCGGGCGAGGTCATGGTTGGCGCCGATAGCCATACATGCACCGGCGGGGCGCTGGCCTGTTTCGCGACCGGCATGGGCTCGACCGATGTCGGCATCGGCATGGCGTTCGGCAAAACCTGGTTTCGGGTGCCGGAGACTATCAAGGTTTATGTAACAGGCAAATTGCTTCTGGGTGTATTCCCCAAGGATTTGATGTTACATCTCATCGGATTGATCGGGGCCGATGGCGCCACTTACAAAGCCCTCGAATTCTGCGGCCCGACCATCGAGAACATGGAAATGTCGGGACGATTCACGCTTTCCAACATGGCGGTCGAGGCCGGCGCCAAGGTCGGGCTGATCGCCTCAGATGGCGTAACCCGCGCATTCCTCGAGAAGATGGGTCGCGGCGAGAAGTGGATTCCGCTGGCCTCCGATATCGACGCCATGTACGAGCGCGTGGTGGAAATCGATGCCTCGCGGCTCAAGCCAACCGTCAGTTTCCCTCATACGGTCGATAACACCCGCACCATCGACGAGGCCTTAGGTATCAAGATCGACCAGGTCATGCTTGGCACCTGCACCAATTCCCGAATCGAAGATTGGGAGGTGGTGGCCAAAATAGTCAAAGGCAAGAGGAAAGCGGCCAATATCAGATTTATAGCCGTGCCCGGCTCCGAATCGGTTATGAAAGAGGCCATCGCGCGCGGCTATTACCAGACATTGCTCGAATTCGGCGCTGTCATGGTAACTCCCGGGTGCGGCCCTTGTGTCGGCATTCACGAGGGCATTCCCGCCGACGGTGAAGTATGCTTGACCACGCAGAATAGGAACTTCCAGGGCCGCATGGGCAACCCCGAGGCCTCGATTTATCTTGGTTCGCCGGCTGTCATCGCTGCCACCGCTATCGAGGGGGTAATCGCCGACCCGCGGAAATATAGGAAAGAGCTCCAGAGCATCGGCAAGGTCGAACTCGTCGATACCGAGGCGCTCAAGACCCTGGCCAGATCGGCCCAGAGAACTGTCGAACGTGTGGCCTCGGAGACCGCGGCGGTGGTCGGCCCGGCCGCCAGGGAGGCCTCGGACAAGATTGATGCTTTGGCCAAGAAAGCCGCCGCCCAATATGGTCCGAAGGCCCAGAAGGCCGCCCAGGAGTTCGAAAAAACGTTGAGCCGCCTGGCGGCAGAGGCCACCAAGACTGTGAAAGACGCCCTGAAGTCGAAAGCAGGGTCAAAGGGTGGCCCGGCGAAAAAATCCGCGGTCAGGCGGACTTCCGCCAAAGCGCCGAAAAAAGCTGGCGCCCGACGCTCATCCAAAACTACGCCAAAAGGCAGAAAGTAGGAGGTGATTGAAAATGCTCAAAGGAAAAGCCTGGAAATTCGGAGATAGCATCTCGACCGATCATATCGCGCCTGGACGGTATTTTCACCTCCGCTCCAATCTGCCGGAGTTGGCCAAGCATGTTCTGGAGGATGCCGATCCCGAGTTCGCCTCCAAGATGACACCTGGCGACTTCGTGGTTGGCGGCAAGAATTTCGGGTTGGGATCATCGCGCGAGCATGCTCCCACAATCATCAAGATGGCCGGTGTCGCGGCCGTCCTGGCCAAATCATTTGCGCGGATATTTTTCCGCAACGCGGTCAATGTCGGTATCCCGGTATTGATCTGCGATACCGATAAAATCAACGCCGGCGACCAGCTCGAGGTCGACCTCGAAGGCGGCCGAATCCGCGATTTGACCAATGGCCAGACCATGGCATTCAAACCCCTGCCGCCATCCATGATGCGCATCCTGAGCGACGGCGGGGTGATCGCCCATCTGCAAAAGCACGGTGACTTTAAACTTGATGGATAATCTCTTTTGAGGTTGGGCCGTAATTCGCAAGATTACGAATTTGGGATTAATGAAGGGGGTCCGATATATCGGACCCCTGCATAGTCGATAATAATTCGATATTTAACGTTCTTATTTGGGGCTTCGATCACCCATTGCCGCCCCAAGAGGCCAAATTATGCATCGCAGCTTTTCCGGAATCATATGGGGCCTGATTTTCATCGCTCTCGGCGCGGTCCTGCTCCTCGATCGCTTCGGTTACCTGGAATTTGACCTCGGCGAATTTCTTCATACCTGGTGGCCGCTCCTCCTTGTCGTCATCGGGCTGGGGATGATCCTCGACCGGCCGTACGATCGCAAAGGCAGGTAGTTCCATGCCCGACTCGAAGACTTGGCAGTTGGACGGTCGCATCTTTACCGGCCTGCTGATTATCTGCCTCGGCATTATCTTCCTTCTCGGAAATATCTACCCCGATTTCAATCTCTGGCATTTTGTCGGGCGCCTGTGGCCGGTCATCCTGATTATCATCGGTATCTATATACTCGTCAGCCAGAATCGCTTTCGGCGGCATCCAGGCATCCGCGTCGCATCGCACAGCCGCATGGTCGGCGACCTTCGCCTTGATTATAAAGGCAAAGAAATAGGCCACGTTGGCGCCAGCCAGTTAATTGGCGACCTGACCATAGATCTCACCGGAGCCCGGCTCAAACCCGGCGTCAATACCCTGAATGTCTCGGGTGTAATCGGTGACACCTCGATTTTCCTGTCTTCCTCTTTCCCATTGAAGATTTCGGCCAGGTCGATCGTCGGGGACCTGCGGTTCGACAACAGGCGAGAGGAGGGTTTCTTCCCGAAACTCGAATATGCCGACAACCGCTATGAGCAGGCCGCCGAAAAACTGCTGGTAACGGTCAGCGGCGTTATCGGCGATATTTCGATGCAGCGCATATGATAAAATGTCAACATTGATGAAATAGGAGGATGAATTGGTGAAATTCAAAAAAATCGAGCCGCCCGGGGATGGCAAGCCGATAACAATTGTCGGCAAGAAACTTAAAGTTCCTTCCAATCCCATCATCCCGGTTATCGAGGGTGATGGCATCGGGCGCGATATCATGAGGGCCACCAGGCGCGTCGTCGACGCCGCTGTCGAGAAGATCTATGGAGGCGAAAAAAGAATAGTCTGGTTCGATATTTACGCCGGCGAGGCCGCCCAGGAAAAATACGGCGAGGTCCTGCCCAAGGATACTCTTGACGCCATCAGGACCTTCATCGTGGCGCTCAAGGGACCGCTGACCACCCCGGTCGGCGGAGGTTTCCGCTCGCTCAACGTGACAATGCGTCAGGTGCTCGACCTTTACGCCTGCGTCAGGCCGGTCAGATATTTCCAGGGCGTTCCGGCCCCGGTCAAAAGCCCTGAGAAGATGAACGTGGTCATATTCAGGGAGAATACCGAGGATGTTTATGCCGGTATCGAATGGAAAAAAGGGTCAAAAGAGGCCCGTGCGGTTCTAAGCTTCCTCAAGAATGAAATGAAAGTGAAGATCCGCCCCGATTCCGGCATCGGAATCAAGCCGATCTCTGTCACCGGAACCCAGCGCCTGGTGCGCAAGGCCATCGATTACGCCATAGCCAACAAGCGACGCTCTGTGACCATTGTCCACAAGGGCAACATCATGAAATACACCGAGGGCGCTTTCCGCGACTGGGCCTATGAGCTGGCCCAAAAAGAGTATGCCAAGCAGACCATCACCGAGGAGGAGCTTTTCTCCAAACGCAATGGCCAGGTCCCCGAGGGCAAGATCATCATCAAGGATCGAATTGCCGATTCCATGTTCCAGCAAATTCTAATCCGCACCGCCGAATACGACGTTGTCGCCACGCCCAATCTGAACGGCGATTACCTCTCCGATGCCTGCGCGGCGCAAGTCGGTGGGCTGGGCATGGCCCCCGGGGCCAATATCGGGGATTTCGTGGGACTGTTCGAGGCTACCCATGGTACCGCCCCCAAGTATGCCGACAAGGACATGGTGAACCCCGGCTCGCTTCTTCTCTCGGCAGTCATGATGCTGGAATATCTCGGCTGGACCGAGGCCGGGTGCGCCATCGAGAACGCAATCGAGAAGACCATCATTCAGAAAACAGTCACGTACGACCTGGAACGTCAGATGGAAGGCGCGACCAAGGTGTCGACCTCCCAGTATGCCACCAACATCATCGCCAACCTGTAGAAGATCGAATTCATGATCGGCTGAGTAGGGGTTCAACATCTGAACCCCTGCTCTTTTATCGGCGCCGTCGGGTCAGAAAGCCCGACAGTTCTCCGCCAAGATTGGAAAGCTATGATTCATAGGAATAAGCCTTAAATAGAATCCGGGCCCCCGTTTCTGGGAGCCCGGATTTTTCTTGAGCCTTATTGAAGGCCCCGAGAGGAGAGATCCTCTCGAGGCTTATTCATTAGAGCTTACCTGGCGCCTCCCGCAGGCTTGATGTCTATAGCCTTGATAAGAGGGGCTTCGATAGACGGAGCCGCAAGCCTTGCCGGTGGGCAATCTTCGCAGTATCTCAGTGTGGGCTGCAGCCCTTTGAGATACGCCACAAAGTAGGTGATGTCTATGCCATTGGTGCTGCAGGTGGCATTGACATCCATAGCGGCATAGAAGGGATCGTATGGAACATCAGTGCAGGGCGGATTGCAATCGATCGGGGGCGGATTGCCGCCCTTGAGGTATGCGACACCGTAGGTCACATCGATACCATTGGCCCCGCCGAAGTTGTTGATGTCGCCGGGAATGTAGGAGCAACCGCCGACACCGGTAACAACAAACGTCACCGGGATATTCACCGTACCCTGGGGGGCGTTAGTAGCCAAATAGATATCACCGGTATGTGTGCCGGCGGTCAGGTTGGTAGCATCCATGACGGCATTGATCACGCCATTGGCGCCGGGAGCAACCTCGAGGTAGATCGGGTTGGCCGACAGCCAGGTGAGGTCGGTGCCCAGGATGCACATCGACAAATCGATATCGTCGGCAACGATGCTGGTGCCATCGAAGAACCATGACGCACCATCTCCGGTGAAGGAATTCTGCCACAATAACCAGCAGTTATCGCCCGAGGTTGACCCCTGAACCGATACCCAGCCTCCGTAAACGGTCACTGTCGGCGAAAGCATGGCGATATATTCCTTCTGAATGAATGGCAGGGTACCAAAAGTCTGGCCGGTAGGAATACCGCTAATGGACAGATCGTAGGCTCCAACAACGGCGCCCGGCATGCCGGCGTCATCCTCATAGAAGGTAATCACAAATGAATCCGGATCAGTTTCACATTCGACCCAGGCGGTGCCGTTGTGGAAGGCATCTATGCCCCAGAAGTGGAACTCACTTATCTCCGCATTGATGCCTGCCAGGCTCTCATAGCGCAGATAATTGGGCCCGGGATCAACGTCGGAAGTGCCGAAGGTCCAAGACTCTGTCGGCAGGCTCGGGTCCTGACCATAAATCGAGCCGATCGGGCAGACGATATCGAGCACCATCGGCGGCTGGTCTTCGGTCTTGTTGACCTCGTCGACCTCCTCTGCGACCATCTTCATATCCGGCCGCGGATTCGTAAGACGAGGCGGGGAATTCAGCAGCAGGGCGGGCGGATCGATAGTGGCCGAGGCGTTAATTCGCAGAATCGCCTGACCGTTGTTGCTGATATTGATCGGCTCAATGTCAACTCCGCCCTCGGGGGCAGTGCCCGCAATTGTGGACGGATTATAGACCATATTGGGAGATACGACCTGGCAGTCGACCAGACCCAGGTCATCGATAAACCAGCCGGGGTAAAAGACCGAGGCATCAGCGCCAAATGCAAACCTGGCCATGACACTGGCGCCGGCATAATCGGTCAACGGGAATGTTACAACCTCCCAGAACTTCTGATTATGTCCGGTGAAAATGCGCTGGCCAGCGAGTGGATTGGAGGCATTGCCGGTCGTGTCGTAACCGCGAGTCGGCTCGACAACAATCCACGATGCTCCACCATCGGTTGATATGCTGAAGTTGCCGCCGTCGTACCGGTTCTCGGTGTCATACCAGCTGGAAAACGCTATCGCCGGAGCAGTGGAACCGAGGTTGAGATTAAACTCTAATGTGCTCAATCCCGCATGGTAATCTCCGTACAAGCCGGTGCCCCAGTAATTGTCGCCGGAGGTCGGCGCGGGAGCTTCCGGATTACTGGGAGCGCCCCATTGCCAATCGCCAGTGGGCACGAAGGCGCCGGGTCCGCTTTCAAAATCGAACAGCGAGTTGTACACGGCGTATTCCATCAGCAGCGTGTCATTGGCGCGGTCCAGATCAGTGACCAATTCGGCAATCGCCGTCAAGGTGTAAGTGCCCACGGCGGAGGGTGTGAAGTTGGCGAAATTGACCGTTGCCGTCTGCCCGGGAGTCAGGGCTGGTATTGTCTGGGTATTGTTGTATCCGCCGGGAGCGATTGTCAACCGAACCGGGATGGACGTTTCCGAGGAAAATCCGAAGTTCAGGAAATCGACCTGCGGGGAGATCGGTTCGCCGACAATACCGCTTAGATCCGGGGCCAGGAAAGCCTGCGTTCTAATGTCGTGAGACAAAGGCGCATATTTGAACTTGATCGCCAGGCCGTCATATGGAAGGTTTAGCTTGGGCGTACCCGGGACCGTCGTCGAAGAACCGTGGTAGTAACTCAGGCCTATATCCCTGGCCTCGTTCTGTATGCCGACAGTAATGTCGTATTGGTATCGGCCAACGGTGGGATCAACGGGACCAAACTGCATGACTACTGAACTGTCATTGCCGTTGATGATAACCTGGAAGTTGTGGGGGTTAACCGGATCAGGATAATAGGGCCAGTTGACCCAACTCACGATGAAGCGGTTATTTGGCACGTCGTACTTGTAGTAAACTGTGCCGACCGTGCCGCCGTCCTGGTCGTCCCATCCGGGGAAAATACCGGCCGTCGGGCCAAGAAGCGAAGGCGGACTGTAGTTGGTTAGGTAGTTGCTTGTCTGGCTCAGGAATGACAACCAGGCGTTTGTGCCGATCGAGATAGAATCGTAAACCGTGCCATAATACCAGAAGCCACTTGGGAAGCCCATGTAAATGCCCCATGTGCGCCCATCGTCTACGGTGCCCGTATCCCACTCGGCGATAGGAGTTCCGTCGAGCGTGATATCAATCCAGTTGTAAACAGGAGCGCCGGGGTCGCTGACCGTGTTGTCGATCCAGCGATAATTATAATCGTCCGGGCCGCCCTCGCCGTAATGCTGGTCGGCAAAGAAGGTCGAGGTTCCAAAATCGTTGGACGGGTCAGCATCGCCCGGCAGCGCCGTATAGGTGGAGCAACGATGGTTGCCGACTATGGTCGGCGTAAATGGCGTAAAGAAGGCCGTATCGGTTGCCAGCGGCACCATGTTGTTGATGGTGGTCGTGGCGCTGTAAATCATGGTGTAGGTGCTGTCGTAAATCTCGAAATTGACCGGCACGTTGGCCTGCAGGCCGCCCAGGTTGGTAACTACCGTCTTGGGTGTTACCGGCTGGTTCAATACCAATAACGAACCGGGTGAGTTAATCCCCTGAACGGCGGCGTCGTAACTTGGCGGCGCGTATCTGAAGGAGATTGCCAGTCCGGGAAGAGCAATATTGCCCATGGGACTGCCATTGTATACGAACTCCAGGCCGATACTGCCCGGATCGTCTTCAATCCCGATCGTGTGGCTGAGAGTAATGACCGGCCCCATCGTCTGGTATTGGAACTTGATCGAGCCATCGGTGGCGCATAGTATCATCTCCATGTCGATACGCGACGCCGGTGTGCTGTAGAAGTCCCAGTCGACATAGGACACGATGAACGTATCGGCATTGTTGGTGTAGTAATAAGCCGATCCCGAAGCCACCCCGCTGAGGTCGTCCCACAGTAGCGCCAGGAGGTTATCCTGCCCGCTGGTGCTGGGAATCTGATAGTTAGTCAACTCCGAGGCTGTAATTGTATCAAAGCTGGCGAAACCGTTCTCACCGATGAAGATTCTCGTGTAGGGATTTGTGTAGAAGGTGAACGTGAATCCCAGCGGGATACCGCTCGTCCAACGATCATCAGCCGAGCCGAGGTTGAAATTGACCGGTGTGCCGATGGCAGTGATATCGATCCAATTATACGGACTCCCCGTACCGCCATCTTTGTCGGTGGCCCAGACATAATTGCCTGCGTCCGGCCCGCCCGATTCGTAGTGCTCATATGCGTTGAGCGCCAGGGAAAGAGTGTCGTTGGAGCGGTCGGAATCAGTGGCGAGGTTGGTGAAGCTGGTAACCCTGTACTCGCCCGCATCGGGATCGTTCCAGGTAGAGGTGTAGAGCACATCCCTGACTTCGAGGGAGGTCAGGTTGCTGACGGTCTCGCCGCTGACGTAGTCAATTACGGGGGGCAGGTAGGTGAATATCTGGCAATCGTCGAAATACCCATAGGAGAGGGAGCTTCCGCCCACATATTTAAGGGCGACTTGCACATTGGACTGCCCGGCCGCCCATGAGCTGATGTCCCAGATCAGAGTGGGAAGGCTGGGCGTGCTGCCGAAATCGGCAGTGTATTGCGCGACCACATTCGTGCTGGTCCAGTTGTTGGTCGTGCCGAGGATGTAGAAAGTATCTTGGACCTCTGACCAGTTCCAGAAGCAACGCATGGAGAAGTATGCATTGGTCTGGCCGGTAAGATCCACTGCAGGGCCGATTAACGTCTCATTTTGGTAAATCTCGGTTGGCGAATAATAAATCCTGGCAGTTTCGGTGCCGGCCGAGGAGTGAGTATAACCGTGCCAATCGTTGTTGTTCCAGCCGTCCAGGGCATCGCCACTATCGAGCACGGCCCAACCAGTCGGCGGATTATCTCCAAGCCAATGCACCGGGTCTTCGAAATCCTCGAACATGAACGTGATGCGCCCCATATTGGCAATCTTTGTGGAATCCTGGAAGCTGACGGTCGAGGTGCCATTGTTATATACCTGGATATTGACATCCCAGTTGTAACCGGTCGCCGCAAATGTAGGTGAGTTAATGGCATTTGTGGCCACATCATCCGAAGCCAGTTCCAGGGTCTCGACATACAGCGAATCGATCCACCAATAAAAGCTGTTGTTGCCGACATATTTGAATGCAAATGCGACATTGGTTTGCCCGTTGGCCCAGGTTGTCACATCCAGGGATGCATAGTTCGGCGCGGCCGACGAACCCTGGTCTACCTGGTAATATCTGACGATCTCGTAGGGCCATGTGGCTCCGCCGTCTGTAGATCCATATACCGAGGCAGTGTCGTAATCGTCAGTGTCGTCATTGTAGAATTGCTTGAATCTGAGGAGGACCTGGTCGGCGGCGGGCGCGAGGTTCAGGGCCGGGGTAATCAACCATTCATTCTGTTGTTCAATCGGCGTCGTATAGTTTACCCTGGCGAAATTGCCCCAGGTGCTGTTGAACAATTGGTGCCAGTCATTGTTGTTCCAGGGATCGTTATACGGCGGATTGTTGTCGATAATATTCCAGCCCGCAGGTGGACTATCTCCAAATACGCCCCAGGCGCCATCCATGTTCTCATTAAGAAGCTCGACGGCATCGGCTACAAAACGAACATTATCGACGCCAAACGATCCGGCTGTCCCCGTGGTGTCCTTGGCATAACGAAACGCGACTTTAATATCGTTTTTGCCCGCGGCGAAACTGGAAATATCCCACCTGCCGATTTTAGGAACTGCGAGGGTGCCGCTATCGACTTCAGCATATCTGATCACTTCAAAGCCCCACGAAGTCCCGCCATCATCGGACAACCATACCATGGCTGTATCTTTGGGGTTAGTTGTGAAATCATCGTAATAATATCGATATGTCAGCGAGCAAGTTGTGGCTGTGCTGAAATTAACCGATGGAGAAATCAGGTAATCATCGGCATATGCCCCGCCCTGTACTCTTGCCAGGGCTACGCCCCAAGTGGCTGAGGTATAGCGATACCAATCGTAATTATCCCAGGCGAGTCCCGAGCTGAGGGCGCTGTCGAGGACAGTCCATCCGGCCGGGGGGTTATCTCCAAGCCAGCCAACCGGTTCTTCGAAGTCCTCGAACAGGATAATGGTTTGAGTCCGCGGCGGCTCCTCGGGCTGATCGCCGGGCACGGATGTACCGAACGGCACGACAGCCCTTTCGCCGTTAAGCAAATCGCCCTCGGGCCCATATTCGGGAGACCATTTCGGTTCCGCTTGAATCAGGGGCTGATCCGATTCGGGTATCTTAACATCCTCTTCGGCGGCCCAGGCCATAAAGGCGGTCGTCAACAGGACCAATGTGAACAATAGTGCTTTTTTCATGCTTTAACTCCTCCGAGTGATTTGTTGGTTAGGAATCAGGGGTACATCTTTTCGATATCTCTGGCTCAAATAACGCCGCCATGGCGTTATTCGAGAACCAAGACAGAAAAATACAGCACTGATTTTTTCCGCGCAAACACCTCCATTCAAGACATTGACACCAGAATTGGCTCTCGATAAATGCGTATTGAGCATAATAAGAGCGTATAGCCCCAACATGATGCACCTATAAAATTAGAAAGATCCTTTGATAGCGATTGTAACTGACCCGACCCGATTTCCCGCATTGATAAACTGCTTATTTTCAGAAGTAGCTTACCCTGAAGCTATTACATAAATTAATATAGCATCAACCGGGACTATGTCAACTTTTTTATTCTGGCATTTAGGCCTAAATGAGGGCTTCCGGGGAAAGCAAATTCACTTCGATTTCAAAGCCCTCAAGCCGTTGAAAATGACAAGGAGTGAAATCCCCATGTCGGCGAATACCGCCATCCAGAGGGTGGCCTTACCGAGAGTCGCAAGCGCCACAAAGATGAACTTTACGGCAATCGAGAGGCCGATATTTTCTATGATTATGCCTCGGGTTTTCCTCGATAACCTTATGAGCCAGGGAATTTTAAGCAGATCGTCCGACATCAGGGCAATGTCGGCTGTCTCCAGCGCCGAATCGGACCCGGCGGCCCCCATGGCGATACCGATATTTCCCGAGGCCAGAGCCGGGGCATCATTGACGCCGTCGCCGACCATGGATACATGGCCGTACCTGGCTTGAAGCATGCGAACTTTGTCCGCCTTTTGCCACGGCAACAACTCCGCATAAACCTCATCGGCGCCCATGGCCCGGCCTGTGACATCGGCCGCATCTTTGTTATCGCCGGTTATCAATACGATATGCTCTATGCGTTCCTTTCGGAGTTCGTTAACAGCCTTAGCAGCTTCAGGCCTTATTTCATCCGAAATTCTCAGCATGCCGATGATTTTCCCGGATGCCCCCACTATGACGGTTGTTTGGGAGCCATTCGTGACATTCGGAAACTCACCGTCAGTTCGACCAAATGCCAGGCCCATTTCGTCAAATAAGGCTCTTTTGCCTAATAACACCCGCTGACCATCGATTTCAGCCTCGGCCCCGCGACCGGGAATGGCCCTGAAATTCCGGGGCGTCTTGATTTCGATTCCATTTTGTTCGGCGTAACGCACAATCGCCCTGGCCAGTGGATGTTCGCTGTGCGATTCAACCGAGGCCGCCAGGCTAACCAGCGCCCTCTGATTAAATCCATTGAACGCAGTTACACCCGTGACCTTTAATTTGCCTTTTGTGATGGTTCCGGTTTTATCGAAGGCAACCGCGGATATCCTGTGGGCGTTTTCCAAGAAGACGCCACCTTTGACCAGGACCCCGTTGCGGGCGGCGTTGGCCAAAGCCGAGACGATCGAAATCGGCGTGGAGATTACCAGAGCGCAGGGGCATGAAATTACGAGTAACGCCAGGGCTCGATAAATCCAGTCTTTCCAATCGGCCCCAAACATCAGCGGCGGGATGATCGCCACCAGAATCGCAATCCCGACCACGGCCGGCGTGTAGAACATCGAGAATCTATCTACAAAGCTCTGGGACGGCGCCCGCCTCGATTGCGCATCCTCGACCAGCCGGATGATGTGGTCGAGAGTGGTATCGCCGTGGGCGTGAGTGGTTTTCACCTCCAGCGCGCCATCGGCATTTATGGTGCCGGCATAAACCTCGTCACCGGGACCTTTCCCGACCGGCATGGCCTCACCGGTTATCGATGATTGATCGACAGCCGAATGACCCGTGGAAATAATGCCGTCGATCGGTATTCGTTCGCCGGGCTTGAGGAAAACCGTATCGCCTATCTTGATTTCGTCGACAGCGACCTTAAGCTTTTCATTGTTCAAGATAATCGTGGCATATCTGGGGGAGAGGTCCATCAGCATCCCAATTGCCTTACGCGATCTCTGGAGGCTATAAGATTCGAGGAGTTGCGCCAGGGCAAAAAGCACTACCACGGCGCCCGCCTCCGACCATTCTCCAATCAGAATGGCCCCAACGACAGCCGCGCTCATGAGGAAATTCATATCCAGCCTGAAATGCCTGGCGGCGAGGAATCCTTTGTGGCCGATATGCCATCCCCCGATAATGATCCCTGTAAGAATCAGGGGACGGGTTATATAAATCGATATTTCATAGAGAGACAAAATGCCGCCGGCCATGATCAGCAGGGCCGAGACACCCAAAGTCCATATCTTCCATGATGGCACTGTCGGCCGGGACTCCGGTTTTCCTTTCATGGGGATGGCCTTGAAGCCGGCTTTGTGGATCGCATCGATTATGTCGTCAGCCGGTCCGGAATGATCGATTCTCAATTCGCGTTTGATCAGATTGAAACGAAGCCCTGTAATAGTCGGTACCCGATCGAGCGCCAGCCTTATAGGCCGCTCCTCGTCGGCGCAATCCATGTCGGGAATCGATAAGATAGTGGTTTGTTTTTCCAATCGAGAGGTTGCTGCAATTCTATACCCGATCGATTTGACCAACTTCTCGATCTCCGATGATGAGATGTCTTTCCCGGCGGCGGTCAGGGAACCGCTCAAGAAATCAACTCTTACACTTTCAACACCGTCAGCCGACGATACTATTCTTTCGATTTTGGCGGCGCAGTCGGGGCAGTCCATGCCCTCGACCCTGAACCTGATAGCTTCTGAGTTGTTTTTCTTCAAATCTGCGTCCAATATTTATCGGGGTTGATAATAACACGAGAGGCCCTATTATCCAATTGCCTCGCGGGCGTGGTCCTTGGCTATCGCCAGGAGCGACTTGACATGGCTATCGCTCAACGAGTAATAAATCATCTTGCCATTTCGGCGGTATTTGACAATGTTCATTTGCCGCAAGGTCTGCAAGTGATGCGAGACCAGGGATTGATTCAGTTCGGCCAGGGCGGCGATATCGCAAACGCACAACTCCTCCAATTCGAGCGCCGCCACGATCTTCAGCCGAGTTGAATCGGACAGCACCTTGAAAACATCCGCCATTCTTCGTCTGGACTCCTGATCGGGCAAAGCCTTCCTTATGCGGATAACTTTTTTCTCATCGACACTGATGAATTCGCAAACATATTTTGGCATAATATCCTTCCCTGAACATATGAACACTCGTTAATACTTAACAATCCCGGGTTTTGGAAAGTTCCTGCGCCAGGGGATTCGAAAATTCCACCGCCGCCCCGCCGCCCGCAGGGCGGTTCGCCGAAGGCGAACCTGAAACCCGGCGCTGGCGCATACTCAAGCGCAATATTGGCCACAGGGCTTGCGTGTCAACAGTGGCCGATTCGGCAGCGCCGGGTTTCCCGGCCCCCGCCAGGGGCGGGGGTCCGCCCTGCGGGCGGCGGGGCTGGGATGTTTTTTCGGCAGCAGCCATGACAATTTTAGATTTCGATTGACAACTTGGCACACCGAACAACATAATTCGGCTATGGAGTTTCTGCTTTTCCCTGTCGGTGGATTAATTCTCGGATCGGTGATTTTCCTGGCGTCAAGCTCGACGGCGCGCCGATTCTCATTTTATATTTATTGGCTGGTCGGCGTCATTTGTTTCGTCATGTCGATTTTGATTTATTTGACAGCGCTGCCCGAGGATCGGATTTCCGGATTGGTTTCATCCTATAGCATTTTCGGCTTGCTGGGATATATCGGCATTATCGTAGCCATGCTTCTGGCCCAAACGCATGAAAGGGCGGCGCTTTATGGGCGAGTGATTGAGGAGCGGCAACATCGCGCCGCCAGCGAAATCACGCAATTGGCGGCATCGAATATCGCGCTGCTTGAGCTTTTGAATTTCGCGCTGGATAAGATTATCGGGATGTTGGGGTTATCGGGCGGGACTATCCACGTATTTCATCGTGCCAAAGAGAACCTGGTTTTGGGGTCGTACATGGGATTGACCGCGCGGTTGGCTCGACGGCTTGAAAAAATCGAGTTTGGCGATACCGCCATCGGTCGCACCGCCAAGAATAAGCGCCTGTTGATAATCAGGGACCTTCGCTTGAGCCATGATTACGAATTCTTCGGCGGCAAGCAGGAGGGTTTCTCGTACATGGCCTTGATACCCATCGTATCCGAGGGTGAGAATTGGGGCGTCATTTCGCTTTTCGGCAAAGGGCAGTATCAACCGGGGTCGCTGCAGGTCGATCTCCTCGAGCAATTCGGCGAGCAGTTGGGCGCGGCGCTTGTCCTGGGACGGCAGGTACGCAATATGCAGACTGCCCGTGAGAGCCTGGCTTTCCTCATGAAGACTCTCGGCCAGGAGCTATCGGATATCTCCGCCGCCAAGGCCGGCCTGGGCTCGGCGCGTGGGGTTGCCGGGGCTGTGACTCGTTTCTTCGGCGGCGACAAGTTCGATATCTGTGCTCGCGATGGCGACAGTTGGCGGTTGCTTCTGTCATCGGAAATCGCCGACGAGGGCAAGTCGCTTCGCCCATTTTATGACTTTTCCGCGGGGCCGTTCGCGGGCACGATTGAAACCGCGCAGCAACCGCCGTTTGCGGAATTTGCCTTGGACAGAGCTTACATTTACACGTCGCTTAATGTCGGACGGGAGTGGATCTTTGTCAGGCTCGAGGGCAAGCGGCGGGCCAATATCGATCTCGAGCTATTGACCGACTCGTTCAGAATAATCTACGGACTTTATCGCAAATTTACCGATATTTCAAGACAGGCCAGGATCGATCTCAAGCGATCTCTCGAGGCCGAGCGCCGGCCCGGGCCGGAAATCAGCGCGGGAATTGCCGGTGATCTTGACCGCCTGATGGCGCAGTACTCCGATTTCAAGCAGCGGCCCGAGATGCACGAGCTTTTTATCTGGCTGGAATCGATTCAGAAGGCCGCCCGCGATAACTCCAGGGGGCCGGCGACAAAGCCGATTCATGTTCGGCCGCTGGCAGAAAGCAAGGCCGCCATCGATGATATCATTAGCGATGTGATCAGGAGGGCATCCGGAGGAAATAAGGCTAATATCAAGATCGATTATGACCGGAATAACCAATTGCCTGCGCCCGATATCCCCAAAGATGACCTGCAGCGCTCGCTGTTGGAATTCATCACTGCCGCCATTTTCAATTCCGATTCCAACGGCTCTTTGAAATTAACCGCCAAAGGCGAGAACAAATCGATCGTCTTCGAGCTCCAGGGAGCATCCCTGGCGGAAACGCCCCGTTCTGGCGATCGCCCAAAGTGGTTACAGCAGATCAACGGACGGCTTGAATCGCGGAAGATCGAGACTGATAAGGGGCAACAGGTCGACTCCTGGCGCCTCTATATACCGTTGCGGGGCGGCTATGAAAGTGTGGCGGAATCCGACCGGCCACCGCGAGTGCTGGCCATTGATACTCAGGATATCATCCGCGACCTGCTCTCCAGCATGCTGGCCAATCTGGGATTCGAGGCCATCGTCGTCGGCAGTGCCGCCGAGGCCGCCGAGTTGTTCAGGGCTGGCCTGGAGCAGGGAAATCCTTATTCGCTGGTCATCGCCGATTATTCGCTCGAGAAAAGTCACGAGCCCCGCCTGGCCCGCGACCTGAAAGCGCTCGATCCCGACACCCGTTTCATCCTTCTCACCAGCTGGGGGATGACCATTGATCCCGATGACGCTTTGCGGTTGGGGGTCGATTATATCCTCAACAAGCCGTTCCGGCTGGAACAACTCTCCGAGGCCATTCAGGCTGTTTCAACGGCCGCAAGGTAGCCGAGCTCTCCTTAAGAGATCTCGGGCCATGAAACAATACCATCAATGCCCACCCCCTTCAAAACATCTCGTAAGAGTCGATTCTTAACGACCTGGCGCGTTCGATTCGATGAGGTCGACCTGCAGGGTGTCGTGCATCACTCGCAGATCGTCACCTATCTTGAGATCGCCCGTCTGGAGTACTGGCGCTCGCTCGGCATCTCATATCGCCAGATGAGGGAGGACGGCCACGAGTTCATCGTCTACCGGCTCAATGTGGAATATCTCAGGCCGCTGTTATTCGATGAGATCATCACGGTCGCTGTGCGCGTGAAAAGCCTCGCCAGGGCGAGCTTCGTGTTGGGCTATGAGATTTTCAAGGAGGACGGCGCCCCTGCCGTCACCGCCGACATTGAACTGGTCTGCGCCCGCAACAACATCCCCAAACCCGTGGCCCTGCCGGCTGATTATCGGGAAAAGCTGCGCCAAGAATTGAATACTTAAGCAGAGGGTGGCATGCTTTTCGCGTCGCAGACGCAATAAGCATGATTCTTGATAAAGGCCACATGCTCAGTCCGGCAGTTGCCGGACAGAGCATGTTGGCTGGATACTGGCAGCATGCTTTTGGGGCGGCGTCCGGAATCCCTTCCCGACGCAGATAGCCGTCAGGAAAGGGTTCCTGACGGCGCAAAAACTCCGCCAATCACCGCTCCCGCA
>MEWP01000020.1 GCA_001775395.1 candidate division Zixibacteria bacterium RBG_16_53_22
GCGTGGCCCCGATTAGGTGAGATGGCGGTGGCCCCGATTAGGTGGGACGGGACAGCGGATTCCTCCACGACTGTTAGTGCCCCAGGCGCTTCAAAGTAGGGGAATGTGATCAAGAAGGGGTACCGATCCTGAGCAACCGGAACGTACTCCCACTCGGATTCCTCCATCCGCTTGACCTTCAATTGAAGTGATTCGGGGCGGCTTCTCCTTCGGCGAGTTGGGA
This sequence comes from candidate division Zixibacteria bacterium RBG_16_53_22, assembly GCA_001775395.1. Taxonomy (GTDB): domain Bacteria; phylum Zixibacteria; class MSB-5A5; order UBA10806; family UBA10806; genus UBA10806. Next base: position 224 of record MEWP01000020.1, read on the forward strand.
GGCCATAGAGCATCCGTAGAGGGCCATACATTGTGCGCAAGCAAGTGCGCTCTATTTTGCTGGTCTTGGTACTACAGGGAGAGCAGCTTGCCAGTGGTAAAACCAACCGACCACCAAGCCCGAGAGGGATGATGTGTTCGTCAGAAAGTTGGTGAGTTGATCCGCAGTAGATGCAATGCCCAACAGCCTTGTAGGTGTGCGCTGTCTGACTTGGCAGGTAACCGTGAAGTGGAGGAACTGCGTTCAGCGTGGGCATGATTCGTGACTAGCGCGGCCTAACGCCGCAAATCATCGGCAGGCAAAACGGATCGTAGCGACGCTTTTGACTGTCCGTGTGAATTTGCCTTGTTATGCCTATTTTTCATATACACTAAACTTACCTTGGTGATGAAGCCTGGCGAAGATGTCTACCAAGGACGATAACTTAGTTAACTCATCGTAACCAATTTGCAACCTTTCTGGATTAACCCAGGATCCATGGCGAAATGTCTTCAATGATTGAACTCCAACACCAACAAAGAAAAATACTCCATCAGCTATAAATTGATATACCGTTTTCCCATCAAATCTTGACTTTGCTGGGTGGATTTCCATAAATACGCCATTTGACTGATTGCCACCAATGTGTGTCTGGTACAGATATATAGGATAATTATTAACGGGCGTCTCTAGTCCATTTAATAATATTTTCCTTAGTTCTTCCTCATACTTACCAAGTAATGCAAGCTTGAAACTATCTTGCGTGCTTATCGACGCCCTCCACAACAAACTAAGAACAAATAATTTAAAAAGCCTATAGTCATAATCTTCATTGCAATACGATTTCTTAGTGGCTTCTATTTTTTGCTTTGCAACGTCATACAATATATGTTTTCCATAGTCTTCATATTTTTGAATAATGAGCTCGCAGTCTCGGCAAAGAAGCTCCTCATAAATTCCTTTTCTTCGTCTTTTATTATATTTACCACTTTCAGCATTGAACTCGATATAGGAGTGATTGTCGTCATAGCAGTGAGCGTACATATACTCTGGAAATATGTGTGACTTACATAAGGTTTTGTCATTTAGGCACAATCGACACTCAGCCAACTAAAATTCTCCTTGGGCATATAACACGTGTGGGGTCACCCATTGTTTTGCTTATCTAAGGAACGGGTGTTCCTCTAACAACTCATCCATAGCAATCTCATGCATGGTTTTTTCAAGTTGACTTCGTACTGCTGCAGCATTGCTTTCCTGCAAGTTATCTATTGCGCTTTGTACTGAATCCACTAACCGGGAGTGGGCGCCATATAGGCTAACCAGATCTTCCTTAAGTTTGTTGTTTTGTGACTTTAACGGATCGATAGGCGATGTGCGATCTATCTCTCTTTGGATATCCGATTTATCCAGCGCATATGACTTGCTCATGCTGCGTTTCTCTGCGGAAGAAAGTATTTTGAGCACTTGCTTAGATGCGACAACCAATTCTGGGTCATGAAATATCATTTGTAACCTGCCGGTGTCTTGTGTTTCAACGCCGCATTGTTTCAATGCCTTAACGGCTGCATCGATTTGTGGAACCGTTAACTCTAAGGAAATGCGTTCTGCCATATATACTTACCCCTACTTGCACTTGCTCTGTTACGGCGTTGAAGATAGATAACGCAGAGGTGTGCCGCGCCGGCCACGGTCACACCAGGAAACGTAACGCGTTGTCCCCGGCGTCGGCACGAACGACATGTTATGCCTTGCGCGGGTACGGTCCATACACATAGGTAACACTTTCGTCCGGGGACATGGGTAACAGTCTGTATCACACTCACGGGCACCGCAAGGAGGTACCCCATGCCCTGGAGTCAGACATCGCCCATGGACCAACGTACGCAGTTTATTGCCGATTACCTGCGTGAGACCCTGAACATCACCGAGCTGTGCGACCTGTACGGTGTGTCACGCAAGACCGGTTACAAGTGGATCGACCGTTACCTGCATCAGGGTCCGGCCGGGCTCGATGAACGCTCGCGTCGGCCGTGGCACTCGCCGAACACCACAAGACCTGAGATCGTCGAGGCCCTTCTGGCGGTGCGCCGCCGTCATCCGTCGTGGGGCGGGAAGAAGATATTGACCATTGTGCACAAACGCCACCCGCGCTGGGAGCTTCCGGGGCGCTCCACGGTCTGTGAGATCTTGAAGCGCCACGGCATGGTGGCGAAGCAGCGCTACAAACGTCGTATTGGCCATCCCGGCAAGCCCACAAGTTCGATTCTCGCACCGAACGATATCTGGTGCGCCGACTTCAAGGGCCAGTTCAAGACCGGGGACGGGATCTATTGTTACCCGCTCACCGTCACCGATGGTTACAGCCGGTATCTGCTCGGTTGCCAGGGACTGCTGACGACAGCGGTGAAAGAGGCGAAGCCGGTGTTTACGCGGCTGTTCAAGGAGTTCGGATTGCCGAAGCGCATTCGCACCGACAACGGGGTGCCGTTTGCCACCAACACGCTCGCGAGACTTTCCAGTCTGTCGGCCTGGTAGTGCGACTCGGCGTCCTGCCGGACCTCATCGAGCCCGGCAAACCGCAGCAGAACGGCCGGCACGAGCGCATGCACAAGACCCTCAAGGCCGAGGCCACGAAACCACCGGCCGGCAACCTGCAAGCCCAACAGCGCAAGTTCAACCGTTTCCGCGAGGAGTTCAATCACGAACGTCCGCATGAGGCGCTGGACCAGGAGACACCGGCCAGTCTCTATACCGCCTCACCGCGGGAGATGCCCAACAAGCTCCCGCCGCTGGAATACCCCGACCGCTTCGAGGTGCGTTACGTCAGCACCAACGGCGGGATTCGCTGGAACTCGCAATGGGTGAACGTCTCCATCGTCTGTGCTGAGGAATACGTGGGTCTGGAAGAGATCGATGACGGCATCTGGAATGTCTACTTCGGACCACTCAAACTGGGCAGACTGCACGAACGCCACATGCGGATTGAGGACGAATATGGCAGACTAAAACGCCACAAGGTGTAACCCATGTCTCTGGACTATTTTGTTACCGATGTGTCCGACCGCTCAGCGTGCCGTTTGCATTTGGCGTAACAATATCATGCCACCGTTTGTGACACGCGGGGCACAAAAACGATTGTGGCCAACGATTGGCTTCATCTCCAAATAGGAACCACGGTGCCCAATGGTGGATCTCCGCACCATCAGTGCCACAAACCTCACACTTATGGCGAGGACGCGATGGTTCTATGTCTTCAGGTTCAAGGCCAGCGGCCTCTACCTCGGCCTTACTTATAAAATGTTGCGTACGCTGACCACAAGCTGAACATACAAAGAGATAGGTTTCGTGTCCGCCTTGGTTTATGCACCTTCTGACTTCCCAGTGTCTTACCCAACCGCATTTTTTGCACGGATAGTCAGGATACTCGAAAGTCTCTATTGCCATTATTCACTACCATATTTGTTGACGTTCGGAACGCGAGGCCTAATAGATAATATACGGACCAGCGGGAAACGTCGTCTCGGTGTGCGGGACTCCTCTTGACCAGGAGCGGCCGTTCAACAACTCTGATCCCTTGAACGAACAACTCTGAGGTACTCCTTATGGTCATATCTGTCACGGTTATACGCCTCTATACATTCGCCAATCGTCCCTCCAGCTGAGTAATAAGAGTATCAATTGGCCCGCGCCGGTGCTCATTTAGGCTACTCAGGCCAAGATTTGCAGCGGCATGTGCAACGACATACTTGATCTGACGCTCAAGTGCAGCCGACCAAGGCTTTCCTTGATCCTGAAAGTTGTCACGAACCCGATCGGACCATTGCCTCTTATTTGTAGACATGAATTTTGGCTGAAGGGTTACACCGAATGAGGCCTGAATCGCGTTTTCGTAGGCATCCTGTATTAGTAGGTCTTCGAGTTCAGAGTTAGCCATGCCTTGACACACGGCTGCTTGATATTCGGTCTGATCAAGAACACCGGCGGCAATAGCGGCTTCGATGGATTTTCGTCCCGCTTCGTCATTGTCAACGAAAGCATGTACTCTGCAGAGGTGCGCCTTATGTAAGCTGGTCTTGTATCGTAAGTTGGTTGCACCGTTCAGCGTGTCAATAGCGAGATTCCCACTGGCAAGCGCCTTGCTTAGTTTCTGCGATGCCTTGGGGAACCATGCCCTGAGAATCTGTGAGTCCTCTTCACCTTCAACCAAGAGCACAAGGGTAGCTGACGAAAGGTTATCTGATAACTCAACGCCGAGTGCCTCGCGAACTTCACGAATATGGCGTGCTGGAACGGCCCGCCCCTCTTTTACAATGATATTGCGCTGAGTCTCTTGCCGATCCACTAAAACAGGAGAATGTGTAGTGACAATAACCTGATTTGAGCTGGCTATTTCTTGCAGAACAGCGCGAAGGCCATGTATCGCCCGCGGGTGAAGGTGCGACTCTGGTTCTTCGATCGCAAAGATAAGCGACCTACCAGCTTGTCCTTTCTGACTTGTATGGCGCAGCAGGGCGATCGCAACCAGGCTCTTTACGCCATCACCTTTCCGGTTCAGCTCCGTTTCGTTCCCATCGTCAACGAGTACGCGAGACGCGCGCCGAAGAGCACGACGCAGCCCACCACTTGTCTGAACAGTGACGTTATGAACTTCAGGGATAAAACTGGCGACCGTCTTTGTCAGTTCATCACTTAACGCGGAGAGCACGGGCTTTTGGGCAGCCTCTAGTTGCGCGAGGAGCTTCTGGTACTCCTCATTGACTTCTAGTTTCGCCATTTCGCGCGCGAGCAAGTCGTCCACTACACTTTCAGCGAGGGCGGATGGTCGAATCGCTGGGATATATTGTATGTCCAACCGCTCGCCGACGAAACGAGCTACATCCTCGAGCTTGGTCGCAAGCTTCTGTTTCGCTTTGCCTTGAAGCAGAGCTTCAAATTTGGCGTCCTCCCGCCCCAACGACAATTTCAGCTTGAGATTGGTCCCGAGATTGATCTTCGTCTTTTCGCGGAAGTCTTGTTGTTCGACTGGTAACAATTCAAACTCTAGGACGAACTCTGAGCGACCATCCTGGTGGTCCTCCTGCAAGGAAAGAGGGAAATCCCGCTCCCATGCGAAGCTAAGCTCCTCATCATCACCATAGTGGTATCGGAGTTGCTTCTGCGTCCGGAAGTACTTTGCTCGGGACAGCAACCCGAGCGCAATGACGATCGCCTTCAGTACATTGGACTTGCCTTCATTGTTAGGCCCAACCAGTACCGCGAAATCTCGTAGAGGGAGCTTGTAGGCGTCCGTGATTGAGCGGAAATTCTTAACGGTGAAAGACGCGAGTCTCATGGACCACCCTCAGGTTCTAACAGATGATTATGTAGTATTCTGGTCAGGTCAGAAAACCTAGGTCACAGAAAATGGTGCTAGCTTAAGGCTCCCGCAAGCAAAAACTCCGTCATGCCAGCGAAAGCCGGCATCCAGAATCGGCCTGTCGGCCGATGTTTTTCAACCCCTGGATTCCGGCTTTGCTGGAATGACGACGTAATCGGAGGTTTTTTCCTTAAGGTCACGCCATTTTCTCTGACCCGGATTTCTTTACCTCGCTCACTCGGCATTTCCTTCCGGCTCATATATGCCAATTAATAGCTGCTCCATGACTAGGGCTTTCCGCTCTCTGGTTAAGGATGCAGAGCCATGATCAATCAGCATATCGAGGTCTTCAAGGTCGAGGAGATATGCACGGATCGGCGTTGTTTGAGAAACAAGCAATTTATGGACGCGGCTATTTTGTGACGCCTTCTCATGGAAGTGTCGGCGTAACCTTTCACCAAAGTTTCCATAGTCTCCTATAGTCGTTTTTCCTACGTAGAGGATCTTTCCGTTGGCTTGCAGTACATACACGCCGCTTTTACCGGAATATTCGCCGAGCTGAGCCTTTGACCAAGAAGCTCCATCCGAGGCCGCATGCACTTCAAAGCCGCCGCTCAAAATCTGCGCCTTAATTGGGATCGTAACGGTTACGTTCATAATGCCTCGTGAGGGCTAACAGATAATATACGGACGATCCTGTCTGTATATCCCCAGAACAGATAGTTAGGTCTGAATGGCCTACACACTTGCTCAGTCTGGGAATTATTCTTATACGGTTCGTATATCCTACCCTGAATATACGGACAGGACGGGGAATAATGGACGCATATTTTTTACCCCTAACCGCTACTGGCGACTGACTGCTTTGGGTCGTATCCAGTCCGTCCAATTCCGGCCAAGAGGAGCCACTCGCATTTCCCCAAAAACAGACACCCAACGAATGAGATAATCGGATGGCAAAAAGTGCAGCCCTTTGACAGATCGGTAACACGCTGATTTTTAAAACGCCTTACTGCGGATCCGCCCCCTCAACTTGGCAGCCTTGTCTAACGCGCAAGGTAAATTCACAAGGTGCACGATGGATTATCTGACGGTCTAGACGGGCAGAACAACCCGCGTCTTCCATGATTGCCCATTTGCCGTCTTTGCTGCACAACAGCAACACGGCATACGGGTTTTGATATTGTACTTTCAGCACATAAAGCTCGAATTCTGGAGCCAACAGACGCTTATCGTGGCGAGTAGCCATTTGCAAAATGGTAGCATCGCTGTCAGTGGGTACCTTTGATAGATCGGCGAAATACGTATCTACTGCCGAACTCAGGTTTACCATCTGAGTGGACAAACTGCCACGCTCTTTGGCGCTGGGGGCTGAGTCAACGGGGGCGCTACAGGCGCACAACAGCAAAGTAACTAGGCTTATCAATATGCGATATTTCATGGAATCAGCTCCAGTAAACCAAATGGTTGTTTTCATCGATGCCGGTATCCAAGTCCCAGCTTGTCAGGGTATCCAGCGGAGATTTCTGCTTTTGCAGGGACAGCGCCAGCCAACCCCATAATTCCAAGACATTGTTTAAAGCCTTCTGGAAGATATCCTCGAAATCCATGGTGGAGCCGTTGGGCACTTTAAGCCCCTGGATATATTGAGGCTCCGGAGCGGCCGGATAAACCCAGCCCTGGTTGGCGGCCACATGGCGAGCGAAGGGAAACAACACATTCCCGCTTTCGCCGA
>MEWP01000021.1:0-3226 GCA_001775395.1 candidate division Zixibacteria bacterium RBG_16_53_22
CACCGCACTTTTCGATGGCCATGATGAACAAGGATCTCAATTACCTCGAGGAAATGGCGCGCTCGATTAACAGGCCCTTGTTTAACGCCATGGTGGCGCGCGAGCTTTTCGCCAAAGCGATATCGGCGCGGCTCGGCGAGCTTGACTTTTCGGCCGTATACAAGGTAATTAAAGGAATGCAATAACATCGAAGGTGGGTAAATATGTTTTGTCCGAATTGCAGAACCGAATATAAGGAAGGTATCACGACCTGCGCCGACTGCGGCGCGACGCTGGTAGCGGAGCTTCCGCCCGATGATTTCGAGCGTTCCGAATTGGTGACCATTTACAGGTCGCACGAGCTTTCGGAAATTGCCATCGCCAAATCGATCCTCGAGGAGGCCGGAATCGAATTCGCCTCCAAAGGCAGTATGTCCAAAGAGCTCCTCGCTGTCGGCCCGGTCGAATTGCAGGTGAACCGGGCCGATGCCGAACAGGCTCGCGAACTTCTCTATGCCCTATCCGAGGACCTTCCACCCGAGGACTTCATCGAGCCGATGCCTGATGAAGGCGACACGGAAGACGAGGGCAAAGGGCGGGAATAGGGCCGCTGCCGGGCGTCGTGCATCGGTAGACTATCATGTTTGGTAGTCATGCTACGGCCGGACGTGCCATCGGGGGATGTCCTTAATATATTTCCAAGTCTCTAATTATATTCAGACTATCGGCAACTCATTTCAATCCCCAGGTCTTTCCCCGAAAACCGGGCATAATTTCCCTTCAGCTTTAGTGATTTCATAGGATTAGCTTTTTTCAAATCTGGGAATGATGATTTTTCAAGAAACTGGGGAGCTTGGGGGTTATTAAGGCACCCGAAGTAGTTCAGCAGGTTCGTAGGTCATTTGACCGTGAACCTGCTGGTTGAGAGAGCAAATGGGTGTCGGGTCACGGCCATTTGGCCTGCCCGGACGGGTCCGTATGGACGACCCGACACAACCCAGAACGGGTCCGTCTGGACGAGGGTAGCTTAGTGAAAACAACAATAGACATCTGAGTGAAAATTGCGGGGAAACTCCTCATTTGTTTCCCCCATTGACTTTCCCTTCGTATGCCGTATCTTGAAATATGCCGGGGAAATCGATCTTCTCAATACGGAACTTTAGAGACGGCCAATTGATTCGATAAAACGTATAACAAGGCAAAGGCGGGTCGCAGAAATATTTTAATGCCCTGGGCCGTATTGACGGGGCATGGCCGGCGTGACCGCCTGAGTATGAAATATGAAAAAACTGATTACTCCTATCGTGGCATTTCTTGTGTCGGCGACCATCGCTATCGCCCAATACCCTCAGCCGATTCAGCAAATTCCGCAGCCATTTCCCCAGATCCAACGTCCGGTGCAGCAGCCAGCCAGGCAGGAGAATCCCTCGGCTGTGACAATCGCCCGCCTCAAGTACGACGGCGGCGGCAACTGGTACTGGGGACGGTCGGCGATCCCCAATCTGCACAAGTTCATGAAAGAAAATACAAAGATTGCAATCGAGGACAATGAGGTCGTGGTCACGGCCACCGACCCGGAACTGTTCCGTTATCCATTCCTGTTCCTTACGGGGCATGGCAACGTCCGATTCTCCGATGATGAGGTCTCGGCCTTGCGAACTTATCTTGAAAACGGCGGTTTCCTATTCGCCAACGATTCCTATTCGTTGGCCGAATCGTTTCGGCGCGAGATGGCGCGCGTTTTTCCAGATAACGAGCTGGTCGAATTGCCATTCTCGAATCCGATCTATCATACGCTTTTCGATTTCCCGAATGGCCCGCCGAAAATTCACCTGCATGACGGTAAACCGGCGCAGGGTTTCGGCATCATCCTCAAGGATCGGGTGGCGGTCTTCTTCGCCTACGAGTCGGATATCGGCGATGGCCTGGAGGACCATGAAGTTTACAATGACCCGCCCGAGAAACATCAGGCCGCGCTCAGGATGGCCGCTAACCTGGTCGCCTACGCCCTAACGCATTAGCAGGTCGGGTTCCGAATCTGCCGCAGGCGGATGAGAACCCGACGAAAATTGGCAATTTGATTTTTGGAGATACCGTGCAGGACCGACCACAATATACCGGAATAGTCGAACGGCTCAGGGGCCTCCAGGCCCGCATGGCCCACCTTGATTCGATCCGCGGCCTTTTAGGGATCGCCGCGCTGGCCCTGCTGTTGTTCGGCGTTCTGATCGGAATTACGGTTTTTAGCTGGCTACCCCGGAACGCCAGGCTGATTATCGACCTCGTGTTTCTTCTGATATTGAGTGCATTCGCATATTTCTGGGTAGTCAGGCCATATATCAATCGCCGCTCGTTCTTGAAAATAGCCCGCTTGCTGGAGGGCAAGTATGGCAAATTTCAATCGCGCCTGATCGCCGCCCTGGAGCTTCATGAAAAAGCCGCTCAAAACCGCGAAAACTATTCTATTGAGCTCATCGAAAAAACTATCGAGGAGGCTGGCGGCATCATTGGGGAAATCGATACCGACGCCGTCATAGATTACCGCCCCATAAACAAAGCGCTCCTGCAATTGGGTGTCCTGATGGCCGTGGCATTGATTGGGTTTGTCGTCAATCCCGGAGAGATTCGTAGCGCGTTGCAACTCTATTCCCAGCCTCTAACTGATTTTGAGAAGCCGCCCGAATTCCAGCTTACATTGGAGCCGTCAAGCGGTGAATTCTTCCGCAACATGGATCTGGCGGTGAAAGCCAATTTCGAGGGCAAGGCGCCGCGCAAGGTCGATCTGCACTACAAATTCGAGGATGGCAGTTGGGCCTCGGAGCCGATGGCCAGGCCCGAGAGCCTGTCCCGGGCGGCGTTCACCTATACATTCAAGAAAGTAAAGCGCTCGCTCGAACTCTATGCCAAATCAGGCGGGGTCCAGTCGCAGAAAGTTAATCTCGACATTGTCGACCCGCCCCGGCTGACCGATATCAATCTGATATTCGATTATCCCGATTACGCCGGTATGCCCGATGCCCGTGGCAACCCCAACGACGGTAATGTCACGGCGCTCAAGGGAACCCGAGTCTCGATCGAAGCCAGGGCCAACAAGCCGCTCCTGAAAGCGTTTCAACTCTATGCCGACTCAAGCGCCGCCCCGCTTACTGTGGACAGCGATCACGTCACCGGCCAGTTCACCGTCAGGGATAATATTCGATACACAGTCGGCCTGGTCGATAAATCCTCGCGAGCCAACCCGGAGCCG
>MEWP01000021.1:3232-23548 GCA_001775395.1 candidate division Zixibacteria bacterium RBG_16_53_22
TATGATATACAAGCGGTGGAGGACTACCCGCCGACAATCAATATCAGCTTCCCCAACGCCGATGTCGATCTCGACGAGCATATCACGCTGCCCCTGGAAATCGCCATCTCTGACGATTATGGATTCGGCAAGCTGAATCTGGTTTACTGGATTGTGTCCGAGGGCCAGCAGACTGAGCCGGTCAAGCAGCCTCTCAGGCTCCCCGATGGGAACGCGCTCGATCAGTTGATCGCACACACCTGGAATATGCAAAGCCTCAACCCGCTCCCCGGCGACATGGTCTATTACTTCTGCGAGGTCAGCGACAACGATATCGTCTCCGGCCCGAAATGGTCCAAGAGCAGAGTTTTCAGCGCCCGCTTGCCAAACCTCGATGAAATCCTGGCTGACGTGCAAGGCTCGCAGGATGAGCAGATGGAAACTTTAGAGGAGGCTCTCAAAGATCAAAAAGAGCTTCAGAAAAAAATAGATGACGTTTCCCGCGAGATGCTCAAGACATCCGAGGTCAACTGGGAAAAGCAGCAGGAGGCCAGGCAGGTCCTCGAAAAGCAGGAGGCTCTGGCCAAGGAGCTCGAGAAGCTATCTCAGGAAATGCAGGAAAACCTCGATAAGCTCGAGGAAAACCGCCTCATCAGCGAGGAGATCGCCGAGAAGATGCAGGAAATCCAGCGCCTCATGGAGGAGGTGGCGCCGCCCGAGCTCAAGGACGCCATGAGGAAACTTCAAGAGGCGATCCAGAACATGGATCCCAACGAGTTGAAGAAGGCCCTCGAACAATTTCAGATGACCTCGCAGCAGATGCTGGAAAACCTCGACCGGGCCCTGGCGCTCCTGCAGAAACTGGCCATTGAACAAAAGATGGATATGCTCGTGCAGTTGGCCGAGAAGATCGAGCAGGAGCAGGAGAATATCAACGAGGCGGTCGAGGGCGCCCAGGATTCATCGTCGCTGGCAAAAAATCTTCAGCCCCAGAAAAACGCCTCCAATGAGTTCGACATCCTCAAAGACCAATTCGGCCAGCTCCAGGAGATGGATCAGGAGGCCAATATGATCCCCGAGCCTGAGGAACAAGCCGCCGAGGAGCAGGTCAACGACCCCGCCATTCCGGAAGAGTTCCAGCAGATGCAGGAGGGCATGAAAATGAATAATGGCGGCTCCTGCCAGAGCCAGGGAAAGAAGCTCAAACGCAAACTTTCGGATATGGCCAATGCTCTCAGGGCGGCCAAGAAGGCCATGCAGGATCAGCAGAAGACGGAGATCGCGCGCAAGATGCAGAAGGCCGCCGAAGATCTGCTCTATCTCTCCAATCGCCAGGAAAACCTGCTTGATTCCACCAGGTCGTATCAGCAAACCGGCGATGGCCTTCGCGCCATGGCATCGAATCAGCTAAATATCGCGGGAGCATCTTCGCGCGTCGCCGACATCCTGTCGGAGCTTTCCAAGGAATCGGTGTTTATCAATATCACACTTATGAGGCTTATGGGCCTTACCCTCTCCGATATGAATGAGGCCGTCGGCCATCTCGACAGGCGATTTGCCCAGGGGGCCATGCAAAGCGAGCAGTCGGCCATGTCGAATCTCAATAAGACCGTCTATCTGCTGCTCCAGGCCCGCGACAACGCCATGAGCTCAAGCTCGGGATCGGGCATGCAGGAGATGATGCAGCAAATGCAGCAAATGACCCAAATGCAGCAAGGCATAAATAACCAGACCATGATGCAATTGCCACAGCCCGGCATGCCGATGAGTATGGGGCAGCAGCAGGCGCTTCGACAATTGGCCTCCCAACAGGAAACTCTCCGCAGGCAGCTTGACGAGATGAATGACGAGTTCGGCAAGCGGGGGGAGATGCTGGGTCGTCTCGACCAGCTCGGCGAAGAGATGAAGAAAGTCGTCGGGGACCTGCAGCGTTCAAGAGTCGATCAGAAAACTATCGAGCGACAGGAAAACATCCTCTCGCGTCTTCTCGACGCCCAAAAATCGGTGAACCGGCGCGAATACTCCAGGAAACGCCAATCCGAGCAGGGCATCGATGTCGTTCGCCGCAGCCCGACTTTGCCTGAGGATTTTGCCGGCCAGGATGCCTGGCTTTCCGAAATGGTCAAGAAGGCGCTGGAGGAGGATTACCCCAGGCAGTATGAGAAGCTGATCAGGGCTTATTTCAAAGCGTTTCAGAATCAAGGGGATAATGTTGAAAGTGAATAAAGCCGCCATTCTATTGATCGCCTTGTCGGCGGCGTTTCCGTTTTCCGCCGAATCCTCGGCCCAGGGATTCATCAGCAATCCTCAGGCTAATCAAACTGACCAGATTAGCGACGGGCTCCGCATCGCCAACAGCATGATCAGGGCCGGCGAATATATCCGCGCCATAGATTTCCTCGATCGCGTGAGCGTGAATGCCGGCGATGATCCCCGCGTAACCGATCTCTACAAGCAGGCTTTCAGGCTGGCCAAGATGTATCCTCAGCTCGAGGAATTGATGAGAAAAGCGCTGGCTAAAGACCCGGGAAATCCGATCCTCATAAGCGACCTTGGCGAGGCCCGTTTTCTTCAAGACGATGAGGCCGGGGCCGACTCCCTCTGGAGGCAGGCCCTGGAGGTCGGACGAGACAATGAGATAGCTTACAGATATATTGCCGACACCCAATTGCGGTATGGGCTATACGATTCCGCGATTGGTATCTTTCTGCTCGGACGGAAAAATCTCAACAGGGGATCCCTGTTCTCGTCGGAGCTTGCCGGCATTTACGAGGCTCAACGCGACTACGCCAGGGCCATCGACGAATATATCATACAGCTTTATGAGGCCCCGGATCGGATCAGCTTGATATCTACCCGGATCAGGGGGCTTGTCGAGGATTCGGACGATTCCCGGGAAATAGTCAAGATCATCAGTTCGAGACTCAGGGAATCGACAGGTCGGACCGAGCTTTATGAAATACTTGGCGACCTTTATATCAAGCTCGGCCAGATGGATAAGGCTCTCGATTGCTACAAGACGATCGGCTCGCGGCTCAACGATGATGGCCAGTCGCTGATTCGTTTCGCCACCCGCGCCCACGATTCCAAGGCATACGGCACCGCCATCAGCGCCATCGATGAATATTTCAAGGTCTCCAAGAAGAAAAACTTCGCCGATATGGCGCTCCTGACCAAGGCCAGGGCCCAGTTGGCCGCCGGCCAATACAAAGAGGCCCTTGGTAATTATCGTTCCCTGGCCTCCAATTCGATAGATCTCGCGGTCAAAGACGAGGCCGGTTTCACATTGGGGTTGATATTCGCCGAGCACTGGAAAGATTGCGACTCCGCCATGGCCGCCTGGACGACAATGCTGCAGGATGCCAAAGATCCTGTCATGGCCAACATGGCCAGGCTTGAAATGGCGATCTGTCATATAAGAAGAAACGAATATGGCCAGGCCGAACAACTCCTGACAACTGTGGCCACCTCCACCAATCGCGACCCGAATATCGAAAAGGCGATCTTCCTCTTGGGGGAAATCCGATTCTATTCGGGGGACTTCAAAAAGGCCGATGAAATATTCAGGCAAATGGTGCGGCAGTTCCCCAATGCCGCCTTCTCCAACGACGCTCTCATGAGGATTGATGTCATTTCCGTGGCCGGCGGCGATGAGGCCGATACCGGTTCTCTGGCCCCTTTCGCGGAGGCCATGAAAGCTCGCCTGACCGGGGATCCGAACCGGGCCGCCGAAATTCTCTCCAATCCCGCGTTTGATTCGTCTCCGGTCGCCGAGCAGGCTCTTTTTTATTCTGGTGTATCCTTTGCGGCGGGAAATGATGCCGCAAGGGCGGTCGACGCCCTCAAAAAATATATAGATAAGTACCCTGATGGTCTATATACCGACCGGGCCTATCTGGAAACAGGGGATCTTCTTTGCTTGCGCCCAGAGACCCAAGGCCAGGCCATGGCGGCCTATAATAAGATTCTCGAGCTTTACCCTGACGGCCCGGTGACCGAAATCGCCAGGCAAAGGCTCAGGCAACTTGCGACTCCGGGAAAAGTAGGTTAGTGGACCGCTTCCCGTTCTTTGTGTTTTCCGGGTTCGGCAGCAGCCTTGTATCTGGCCAACTGACCCTCCAGATCCTCAACCTTGGAGATTAATCCCTCGATACGGCGCATTTTCATTTTCATGCTGGTTCTGACCAAAAGGCCCAGCGAGACCAGCATAAAAACCACCGAGTTGACCCGTCTGAAAATTTCCCCGTAATTGTAGATCGTATCGAGGAATGCCAAAATCCCGAGAGCGAATAAGATTGCGCACCATGCGAGCATACCGCCTCCTTGCTTATAGTTTGTCTATATTTATTTCGACACCGGCATGGCCGACCTTAAGCCCCAATAAGAAATTGACAAAGCCGGGTCGGTCGAATATCTTGTTAACTTGATTAAATTTAAGGAGGTCCGAGATCAATCAAGCTGAAAACCACGATAGGGTTGTGAGGATCATTTCGATCCTTCTGGGGGGTTTGAGTTTTCTCATTCCGTTTGTCGTCTTTTTTCGAACCATGGCGCCGACCCTCTCCTTCTGGGACTGTGGCGAGTTCATCGCCTGCGCCAACATTCTGGGTGTCCCGCATCCCCCCGGCACTCCATTTTTCGTCATTATCGGCAGATTCTTCATAGAACTCGGCTTATTCGATAATATCGCCATGAGGACCAACTTCATCTCGGTCCTTTCGTCGGCTCTCACGGCTATGGTGGCGTTCATGGTCATCGTCCGGGTTTCGCAAAAACTACCCTTTGGCGGCGGTGATACTCCCTGGCTCGGCCAGATCGGTATCAGGATCGGCGCCTTCGCCGGGTCCATGATACTGGCCTTTTCAAGCACCTTCTGGTTCAATGCTGTCGAAACCGAGGTTTACGGTTTGGCCATGCTTCTCATGGTGCTGATAATCTACCTGGCCGTCAAGTGGGCCGATGACAAGGAAATCAACGGCTCCGATAAGCTGCTTATCTTGATCACCTACCTGCTGTTCCTCTCGATCGGCATCCATCTCACGGTATTCCTGGTGGTGCCGGCCCTGTTTTTGTATTTCGTAGTGATCGACACCAACAAGCTTAAGGATCCGATGTTCTGGATAACGTGGGCTATCCTGTTTTCAATCGCTGTTCCCGCCTATTTCTGGATTGGCATGATGATCCCCTGGGTCGAGGACAAGTCCTATTGGATTTGGGTATTCCTGATGTTTGCCGGTCTGGCATACTCCGGCCTGGCGGCCCTGACCAAGGTCAAACTCCCCAAATTCAAGGCGGCCAATTACCACCTGGCCTTTGCACTGTTCGCCGCCGCCATCGTCGGCTACTCTACCCACGTCTACATACCGGTCCGGGCGACCCAGAATCCGGCCATAAATGAAAATGACCCCTCAAGCCTGGGCCGTTTCGAATCCTATCTCGAGCGAAAGCAATACGGCCAGGAATCGATGATCGCCCGCATGTTCTACCGTCGCGCCAAATGGAGCAGTCAGTTCGGCCGCTACGAAAACATGGGTTTCGGGGGATATTTCTGGGATCAATATGCCTCGACCAGGATTAATAAGTTCTCGCCGCGCGGAGTCTTCGATGGCTTCGGAACCCTGCCGTATCTCATCTCCGGGCTTGGGATTTTCGGCCTGGCCGCGGGCGCATACTATGCCTATAAGAACAGCAAGCTCCATCCAGCCATTCTCCTCTTCATGATCTTTTTCATCAGCTCCGTGCTCATGATTTTGTACTTGAATTTCTCCGACGGCACGCGCCCGGATCCCAATAATCCCGGCCAGCTCATCCAGCTGGAGGTCAGGGAGCGCGATTATTTCTATACGCCGGCTTTCGTCGTGTTCGCCGTTATGATAGGCACGGGCATGTCGGGCCTGATGTATCTGCTGGGTAACGGGATTCGATATTCGAAGGATAACAGCCGAAACTGGCTCAAATACTCTGTCTTCGGCGTTGTGGGCCTGGTCCTGCTGCTGATGCCGCTCAATCCGGCCAGGGCGCATTATAATATTCACAACCGGGCCAAGGATTATGCTCCCGCCGACTACGCCTACAACATCTTGAATTCCTGCAAGCCCAACTCCATCATCTTCACCAACGGCGACAACGACACTTTTCCTCTCTGGTACCTGCAGGAGGTGGAACGGGTCCGCAAAGATGTCAGGATTGTCAACTTAAGCCTGCTCAACACCGATTGGTATATCCTGCAGTTGAAACACCAGATGGGGATCAAGGTGGAACTCGAGGACGAGCAGATCTCCTGGATACCCGCCGGCCGCAGGGGCTCTATCATATATTATCGCCCCGACAAAAAATACTACGACAAGGTTAGGAAACAATGGCGTTACCTGACCGCCGAACAGGATCCCCGCAGCGGGCAAGTCATCAGGGTCCAGGACCAGATGATCGAGCAGATCGTGATATCGAACCTCGATCAGGCGCCGGTCTATTTCTCCGGCTCGGTGCCAACGTCGAACCGCTGGAGCTTATCCGAGCGACTCATACGAAAGGGGATCGTGCTCGAGGTCGACCCCGATACATCCAAGCCCCGGCTCGATATCCCGGCTACCGATTCGCTCATCACGGAGGTTTATAAGTATAGGGGTCTCGACGACGTCGATGCGTTCAAAGATGAAAACAATGTGGGTTTGACCACCACTTTTCCCGAGAGGTTTTCGGAATTAGCCGATACTTATGTCAAGGCCGGAGACACCACCCGCGCCCTCGAAATTCTCTGGATGAGCGTCAAGAGACTCCCCTTCTATCACCAAACCTACATGGATATGCAGGATATTTACAAAGCCCTCGGTGATTCGGCCATGGTCGATTCAGTTCAGGCGCTGGGGATTGCCAATCTCAAGGCGGCGGCGGACGCCTGGCCGATGGTCATATTATATCATCAATTCCTCGGGGTGCTCTATTTCCACGCCAACGATCTCGACAGAGCCCTGGAGCGCTATAAAATCGCTTATGAGCTTCAGCCGAATAACGCCATCGCTTTCAGGCTTTACCGCGACCTGAGTTACCACATGGGTAAATACGAAAAGGCCCGCGAACTGATGGTCGATTGGACCAACCGCCACCCCGAGGACATGGAGATACGAAATCAATTGAATCGAATGCCAAGGTAGGAAAATCTCTAATTCCTCGCCCCAATTTCAATCATTCAGGGGCCCAATCTGTTGGGCCCCTTTATGTTGCCTGGGTCGGCAGGAAATTGCAAGCACGCGAAATTGGAGTCAAAATCGGGTTGACGATTCACGAATTTGCTCATATGTATAGGCCATGCAACTTGACGTTAACCAGAGCATATTAATAGTGGTCGGGACCGACCTGGAGCCGGAGGAATCCGATCGCCCCCTGGCCTACAGGCTCAAAGCGGCTATCGAGGCATCTCCTGACTTTGGAAATCACCCCTTTAGAAAGTGCCTCGTGATTACCGATACGCTCTACCGTCATGATAAAATTATCCAGGTTTGCCCGACGGTCGCTGTCGGCGGACCCGGCGTTAACGCTGTCTCAAATGAGCTGGTCGAGAAACTTCCGGTTTATCTCTCCAAGGACAACCGGTATTTTATCCAGCTCAATAAGGATTTCGCCGATTCCAAAATTGCCATCTGGGGAATGGACCGCGATTCGACATCGGAGGCGATGGAGATGTTCATTGCCAACGGCATCATGGACGATTTCCTGAAGAAGATATGGAAATAACATAGCCGGTTTTCCCCGATGTTGAATTCGCTGATTTTCGTTTTTCTCTGCCTGGTATGGGGATCGACCTGGCTGGCCATAAAGATCGGCCTGGAGGGTTCGCCACCATTTCTGGGCGCAGGTTTTAGGTTCGCCATAGCGGCCGCCTTCCTCTTCGCACTCTCGGCTCTCACCGGCAAACTCAATTTCACATTTGACGGCAAGATACGAAAAGTGGTGGTTGCCGCGTTCATGATCTATCCCATTCCATATGGCCTGGTCTATTGGGGAACTCAATATGTCGAATCGGGAATGGCGGCGGTTCTCTTTGCCACCATGCCGTTTTTCGTAGCCGTCCTGGCGCATCTTTTTATCGAGGGTGAACGGCTGACAATTCCGAAAGTCCTCGGCATGGTAATAGGCTTCGGCGGAATCTTGCTGATTTTCGCCGATAACCTTGGCGCCAAAGGCCTGATTGGAATCCTCGGCATGGCCGCCGTCAGCATCTCGTCGTTCTTTTCGGCCGCCGGCACGGTATATTCCAAGAGGCATTTTCATGACATCGATCCCGTGTCGATGACGGCATTCCAGTCTTTTATCGGCGCCATTGCGCTTTCATCATTGGGATTCGCATTCGAATCCATTTCGCAATATCGCTTTGATATCAGGACGGTCGGTTCGCTCTTTTACCTCGGGATTTTTGGCACCTCGCTGACTTTCACCCTGTATTTTTTCGTCTTGAAAAGAATGGAAACAACCAAGCTTTCCACGATCGCCTTTATCACGCCGGTGATGGCCCTGATCTTGGGCAGCGTTGCTTACGGTGAATCATTTGACATCCTCAGTATCGTGGGAAGCATCATGGTTGTGGCCGGCGTGTTCACGGTAGTCATGGGAGATACACTTTTCAAGCGGCGGCCAGCGACAGTCGCACCAGTCAATTAGGAATGATTCTGTCGCGTCCCGCCCGATCACCAATCATACCCGATTTCGAGGTAGAAAGCGTCCAGGCCCTTGTCGGTCCGGCCATACCACCCCTGTATTGGCCCGACAGGCGTTCTGAGCCCCATACCTATGCCGCCGCCGTGCCGAAGCTGCGAGAATTTCATGCTTTCCAGCTTGCTCCAGATATCGCCGATATTGTAACGGGCCATGATATAGAACCTGTCCCCGATTTTATTCCTCAGCTCGATTGCGCCTTGAATTGTCTTGTCCCCCAGAAATTCATCCTTGTGCAGCCCCAGGAAACTGCCCAAACCGCCGAGCGAGAATTCATCGAAATACGGCATGATGCTGCTGGAGGCCCCCGCCAATAGTCGGGGATGGAAATTGAGCCTTTTTGTCAGGCGGTAATGGGCCTCGATCGACGTGACAACGCGGGTATAGGCGGTTTTCTCGTCGCGCGTGTCGCTGGCAAATTGCAGCTCGAAATAATGATACTTGCCTGTCTCCGGGAACGATATGGCATCCCGTGTGTCGACAACCGACCTGACTCCCAGCGCTAACTTGTTAAACGCCCGTCTGTCGGCCTGTCCCGGCTCGCTCCACTCGATATGCCTGATGAGGCCGAGGAGATAGATTGTTCCCAGCTGCGGAATCTGCCGGCCGGGAGTCAGTTCGGCCCCGTGCGATTTCAACTTATAGTAGCCGAAATATTCATGGTTTATATATTGATTGCGCTTCAACTCGGTGTAATCGATCGAGGCCAAATTCGTAAAGAGCGTCTTGAATAACCTGTCGGATTGTACATGAAGCGCCAGGCTGCGCTTTTTCTCGCCTATGACGGTCGAAAGATATATCTCCTGCCCGCCGCCCAAAACGTTATCCGCCACCAAGTCGACAAAAGCCATCGATTTATATTCCAGATCGAACCTGGCGCCACCCCTGACATAATTATATGGCTTTTCCACGACCTTAACGGCCAGCTTGATTCCGGATGATTCCGGCAGGGCGATCAACTTGGCGGTCTCGAAAAGCCCCGTGCCATAGAGGTCGTCGATGGCCCGCGCTCCCTTCTCGCGCACGAAGATGTCGCCACTCTTGAACGGGATATGTCGAAGGATAGCCCATCTGCGAGTTCTTTTTGCCCCCTCGATACTGATATCGTTTATCCGGCCTTCATCGACTTGAAAATGGAGGGTGCCGTCGGCCTGATCGAATACGGTTGCGACCCTCACCAGGCTGAAGCCGCTCCTGATATATAAATCCTCGATACGTTTGCGGTCTTCGGCGATGGTTCTCGTGTTCAAGACCATGCCGGCCCTCATCTCCACCAGACCGTACAATTCGCTATTCTCAAAAAGCGTTATCCCCTCTAATTTAACTGCGTCGACCCGGGGGTTGTCTTTCAGGTGATAGACTATGGAGCAGGCCGAGGTCTCGGGCAAGACCTCCGCCCAGGCCTCCGATAAATAACCCGATTCGAATGCCCTCTTGAGGTTGTCCTCTATCGAGCTTGGGGTCATCGTCCCGGATTGCCTGAAACGCGAGGCAAAGAAGGTTCTGGGCATATTGGACAGGTCGCAGATTTCGCTCCGAGCGACTTCGAATTCCGGCGTTTCCCCGTCTTTGCGAGATTTAGCCTCCAACATCATTTTTATGGCCGGAATCGAGGCCTTGGCGGCGGCCTCTCCAACCTTTATGAGGCTGTCGATCCTGGAAAAATCGGTATTGGTCAATCCGGTCAGGTCGGGGGTGATGACCAGGTCGGCCTGAGCCAATGATTCAAGTTTCCTGTCCATTGTCATGATAGTCGTGGTCTGATCGGCGATATCGACAATGTCCCCGATTCGCGAGGCCGGCCGCAGTTCGGATGTCATATTAACCGCCACCACCGGATAAACCCCGGCCTCCTTCACGATGTCGGTCGGTATCGGATCCACCAGGCCGCCGTCAACAAGCAGCTTGCCATTCATCTCCACAGGCGTGAAAGCCACCGGGATAGCCATGCTGGCGCGCATGGCCTCGCCCAGGTTGCCGGAGGACAGGACAACGCGGCTGCCGGTCAAAAGGTCGGTGCAGACTATTCTTATCGGTGGATTGAGGTAATCGAAGCTGATATTGGGCCGGATGCCGGCCCGCGAAGTGAGACTCTCGAGCAATTGATTGAGCTTCTGGGCCGATGTCATGGCTATGGGGATAACCGGTTTCCAACCCTGAAAGCGTATTGCAAACAGGCTCTTCTCCGACTGCCCTTTCTGCGTTGTCAGCAGAGATTTTCGAAGCGGGCTTTGAGAGAGAATCTCACCCCAATTTACCCTGTAAGCAATATCTTCTATTTCCTCGGGGCTATAGCCGCAGGCGTAAAGGCCTCCCACGATTCCGCCCATCGAGACGCCGGAAATGAAATTTACCTTGATGCCCTCGTGGTTGAGGGCCTTGAGCACGCCGATCAGGGCCAGGCCGCGCGCTCCGCCTCCTGATACCGCCAGGCCCACCCCGGGCTCGGCGCCGTAATCGGCCTGCGACAGAGTTGTTTCCAGTGGACTGAGATGCGGTCTTATTATTATCTTCTCCGATGGAAAATCACTGGCGGGTAGGGACGATGCGCGGACAAGAAGCAGTATGGGTAATAAGCGCGCGATTTCCCGCATCATCGTCATGGCGCTAAGTTAAGGGATAGAGGCCGGCAAATCAAGGGCATGACACAAAGCGAAATTAAAAAGGCAGCCTCACTGGCCCATTCCAAATACCGCAAGAAGCATGGGCTGTTTCTGGTCGAGGGGATCCATTCCGTGACCGAGCTCCTTAAATCGGGGTGGCAGACCGAATCGCTTATCGTCGCGGCCGAGGCTGAACAAAATGCCCAGGTGGCCGCACTCCTCGGCCTTGCCAGGGGCAGGCGCCTGATAATTCACAAAGTGACCAGGAAGATATTCGAACATATCGCCGCCACCGAGTCGCCCCGGGAAATCATGGCCGTGGCTCGGATCCCCGAAAGTGAACTGCCGAAAGTGGCCTCGAAGCCCAGGATATTGATAGCCGATCAGATAGCGGACCCGGGGAATCTGGGGACGATCATTCGCAGCGCCCGGGCATTCGGATTTGATGGAATCATCTCAACCGCCGGATCGGCTGACATTTATAATCCCAAAGTGGTTCGCGCCACGCAGGGCGCCCTATTCCATGTCACCCAAGCCGAACACGCCACGGCCCGGGAAATCATCTCCACTGTCAAACCAACCCATAAGTTTTACTCCCTCGTTCCGCACGGGGGAGAGGACCCTGTATCGCTCAGGCCGGCCGCCAGGTTCGCCCTGATCGTGGGCGCGGAGGCCGCCGGAGTCAGCCCCGAATTGGCCGCGGTTTCCGATCTCAGGCTGACCATCCCGATGCCCGGAGGCGCGGAATCGTTGAACGCCGCCGTATCGGCCGCAATCGCCATGTACGCGTTTTCCCGCAAGTAAAATCGCCCAACTTATTATGGGATGCCGCCCGGCGACCGCGATTTTCGGAACTAATTGATAATGATATTTAGTTTTAATTCCGTAATCGATGATGCGGTGTGAGTTTGCCACCCTTATTATGCGATCGTCTTTCAAATTAAGATCAAAAATGTATTGTCGATAAACCATCCACAGCAGTTCCCTGAAGGAGGCATTATGCTGTCCAGAATTACGGTAGTATTATTGGGGATTTTGTTTCTGCTTCCAGCGGCAGGTCGCTCAACCATCCACGACATATCGATTAGCGGCAACGATTTCATACCGGGAGGCACGAGCATAGCGCAAGGCGACTCCGTTCGCTGGACCAACAATGACGGGGTGCCCCATACCAGCACCAGCGATAATGGGTTCTGGAGCTCCCCGACACTGGGTTTCGGGCAAACTTACATGCGCGCATTCAACAGCCCCGGCTCCTTTCCATATCACTGCGCTATCCACCTCTCGATGCGGGATACTATCACCGTGGTGGCGCCGGCCGATGTCGAGATCAGTATCGGCGATAACTTCTTCGATCCGCAGGTGGTGCAGATCAATGTCGGCGAGTCTGTGCGCTGGACCAACAATGGCGCCATGAATCATACCGCCACGGCGTTCGATGCTGCTTTCGACTCCGGGGACCTCATTCCCGGGGCCACCTTTACCTTCACTTTCAATCAAGAGGGGGTCCACGACTATGAATGCATATTTCACGCCGGTATGCTGGGCACTATCATTGTTGGAAGACCCGATTCCGTGGCGATGGATATTCGGATCGCAGGCATGGAATTCTTGCCCGCCATCGCCTCCGTCATGGTCGGCCAGTACGTTCGCTGGATAAATTTCGACCCCACGGCGCATACCGCCACGGATACCTCGGCCAGCCTCTGGGATTCCGGAGCCCTGGAACCGGGCGACGTTTTCATCCTGCAGGCCAACAGCATAGGCTCCTTCGAATATATCTGCTCCTTCCATCCCGGGATGGCCGGGACGCTGAATGTCTCGCCGGTGATAGATTACATGGTTGATATCGGCGACAATTTCTTCAGCCCCGCGGTGTTGCAGGTTCAGCCCGGCCAAACCGTCCAGTGGATGAATAACGGAATCCGCGTCCATACCACCACGTCCGATATCGGCCTCTGGGATTCCGACAGCCTGGACCCCGGCCAGACGTTCTATTTCGCGTTCGCCAACGAGGGAGTGTTTCACTACCACTGTGACATGCATCCTCTTGTCATGACAGGCGCCATAGTTGTAGGCCGCCCCGACAGTGTGGCCTACGATATCGGGATTGTCGACAACGATTTCGATCCCGCCACGCTCAGCGTCACGATGGGAGAAAATGTAAGATGGCTCAATTTCGGCGCCATGCAGCATACCACCACCGATACGTCATCCAATGCCTGGGATTCGGGGACACTCGATCCCGGTGATTTCTTCATATATCATGCCGGTACGCCTGGCGATTTCAACTACATATGCACCATCCACCCCGGCATGGATGGTAACTTGACAGTGCAGGATACGGCCACCGGCGGTGTCTGTATCTACGTTCCCGGCGATATTAACGGGAGCGGCTCACCCAACGGCATCGATGTCACATACGGAGTTGCCTATTTGAAAGGCAGTACTCCGCCACCGATCGATTGCAGCCCGCCATGTACGGGGGTTCCCGACCCCTTTTATGCCGCCGGCGATGTCAACGGCACTTGCGGCTTCAACGGCATAGATATCACGTATTATGTGGCGTACTTGAAGAGCCTGCAGCCGTCGCTGTTGTACTGCGCCACCTGCCCGCCGGCTGCGTCGGGCAGAGCCAGCCGTTAGCTTAGACTGAGCGCATAAATTAGCATCGGAATTTCATGCCGCGAGCCATTTGGCTCGCGGCATTTGCATTGTTGAATGTAGACGCGCTTTTTATTATTTTCCGCACAAGACAGAGAGGGACTCAGTTATTTGATTCGATGGAGGCATGGTGCTATCGTTTGATTTTCAATTACCGACGAAGATATACTTTGGACCAGGCAAAATCAACATGCTGGCCAAATATATCAAGCCATTCGGCAAGAAACCCCTGATCGTCACCGGCCAATCGTCCATGCGACGGCTCGGCGTCCTGGACAAGATCACAGGCTTCCTGAAAAAAGCCGGCATCGACGGGGTCGTCTTCGAGGGTATCGAGCCCAATCCCCGGCATACCACTTGCGATAAGGCCGCCGCGCTCGCCCGCCGCGAGGGATGCGATATGATTATCGGCCTCGGTGGGGGCTCGGCCATGGACGCCGCCAAGGGGATCGCCATAACCGCCAAAACCGGCTGCTCGGTCTGGGATTATGTCTATACCGGGCCGGAGAAACCCCAAAGGAAAATCACCGAGGCTCTGCCGATCATCCTTATCCCCACGGTGGCTGCCACCGGAAGCGAGGCCGATTCCGGCGGTATCATCTCCAATTGGGAGACGAAGGAAAAAACCGGTATCTGGGGAGAAGCCTTATTTCCCAGGGTGTCAATAGTCGATCCCGAGTTGACCTTCTCCTGCCCGCCAGATTACACTGCCGACGGCGGAGTTGACATCATCTCGCACGTAATTGAAAGCTATTTCACCGGCACCTCCGAGGCTTACCTCCAGGACCGCTTCTCCGAGTCGGTGATCCGGACTGTCATCAAATACCTGCCGCGAGCTATCGAGAACGGGAACGACATCGAGGCCCGAATGCATCTCTCGTGGTGTTCGACCGTGGCGCTCTCGGGCCTGATCAATTCCGGCCGCGGCGGCTCGTATCCGCTCCACGCCCTGGAGCATGTCGTCAGCGCCCATTATGATATCAGCCACGGCCGCGGTCTGGCGCTCCTGCTGCCGGCCCTCATGGAATACACCATGCCGGCGCGTCCCGAGAAATACGCCGAGATGGGCGAAAACGTCTTTGGCTTGCGAAATGATGGAAAAGATATCGAGTCCGCCGCCCGCGCCGGTATCGAGGCCATGAAAAAGTGGCTGGCCTCGATCGATCGCCTGCTGACGTTCCGCGACCTGGGTATCGACAATTCCAAATTTGAGGTCATGGCCGACGATGTCGTACGCCTTTACATGCGCGACAAAGATCATCTTGTCAATCCACGCTCGATCGACCGGGCCGGGGTATTGGAGATTTTTAGGAAGACACTGTAGATACTGTAGCCGGGGCCGCGCCGAAAGCGCACGAATCCCGCGGCGGCCCTCTAGCTTCGCCGTTTAAGAATAACATATATCATAATATCCGCCACTGACAGCCACTGTCAGTGCGTTTAAAATATAATCCCGAATCACAAAAATAATTTTTGGCCCGAAAACACGAATATCCTTGACTCCCGTATAATAGACTCCAATATTTCTCTTGGGCATACATCGGCTATTTTAAGGACAATATATGCATTGTCACCCCTCCCATCGACGAAACTCGAGGCTCCTACGGAGAGCCCGGCCGCCCCCCGTCTGCCAGCGAGGACTGGTGAAATTTGATTTGTCTGATTTATCTGTAACATGAGTCGTTGTGGTCAACTGTGGAATATTTCGTGGAAGGAGATCAGATATGTTTAAGAGGGCACTGCTGGTAGTATTGGCGATTTCAGCATGTTTAGCGATTTATCTAATAAAAATCGGATATGCTCAAACGCCGGCTGCTTTTTGGGGATATATTCATTACCATGGTCCGGGATGTCACTGCGTAAACTTACCCTATCACGCCGTTAGCATAACGAAAGATGGCGAAATACCTAACTATCACCGAATTAAATGCAGCGGTACGAGCCCTGGTTACAATACTCTGGGATATACTTTCACAGCAGGATACTATACTTTTTCCGTACCCGATCTTACTGATTCCGGTTGCAGGCGAAGTCAAATACAGCGCGTTTACTACAATGGTATCGGGAGCATGCAGGTCGATTTGACCTTGTATGCTGAATATGAAGACAGCAATCCGCCGTCCGGACCTTAATTCTCTCGCAAATTGCTGTGGGGCGCCGGATGCAATGCCGGCGCTATATAACTAGATAGCGTTATGGCCGAATATTGAAGGGACCTAGCGCCATTACCAGGGGAATATACGGAGGTTTTATGTCAAGCCGCATCTTATATATTTTGATATTAATGTCATTTATCAGTCCGGCTCTCGGCCAGGCCCCGCAGATAGTCCCCGGCTGGCCGCATGTAACCGACCCATTAACCTGGAACTTATATCAAACACCTCGCTTGTATCTTCAACCAGATCCGCCTCAAGACGCACTTTTTTTTAACGGAGTATCCGGGGATATCGACAAGTTTCGTTTTGACGCCAACCAATTCCCGGGATGGCCATTGATTGTTGATTCTGCATTGTTCATTCTCACCAGTCCGATTATTGTCGATCTCGACCACGACGGCCGAATGGAGGTGGTGACCAGCGCCTTCTGCCGCGATGTCTATCATGATTTGCTAATTGTCGTGGATGATAACGGCGCAATCATGCCCGGATTCCCGATACTTTCCACCGCCATGCCGGCGTCTCTAAATGTTTTTGATTTCGATAATGATGGCGAATATGAGATCTTGAGATATACCATTCTCGACGACATGATTCATTGCTTCGACCGTTTCGGAAACTACAAACCCGGCTGGCCGATCCAGGGGGCTAGCGAGCTCGACGGGTATAACGCTCTTGGCTCGGGCGGCGCTGTGGGAGACCTGGATCTGGATGGCTACAATGAGTACATCCTGATGGGGCTGTATCACATCTACGCATACCGCTACGACGGCTCTGTCCAAGCTGGTTTCCCGATAGTGGTCCAGGACAGCACAACCTGGTGTTTTACTAACGGGTGGGTCTGGCCCCCAATCCTGGCCGATCTCGACCAGGATAATTACCTGGAAATAGTTGTAGCCGGCGAAAACTGGTGCGAGGAGATACCTCCTCGATTTATAAGTTTCATCAGCATCTATGAACATGACGGTGCACTCAAGAATGGCTGGCCCATTTATTATTATGACCAGTTGATTCTCCAGACACCATTGCCCTGCGACATTGACGACGACGGCGATTTCGAACTCGGATTTCAAACCTCGTATAATTTGAATTTCATTGATTTGCAGGGAAGTCCCTTGCCCGGCTGGCCGATTACAGTCACTACGCCCCGGGGCACTCTGATGCAATCCGTCTCGGACCTGATATTGCTGGATATCGACGGCGACAACGACCGGGAAATCTTCACGGATAACAACGTGCAATATGATTCTTTGGGGCCAGACTCTACTTACCTGGGGCACGGGCTCTTATGCGGCTTTGACCATCTGGGACAATATCTCCCTGGCTTTCCCATAGTTATTGGGGGTAACATATTTTCCAGGCCCCCCAATTTTGGCTATGACCCCGTTACGCATCGGGTGTATATGACCATTTATACTATATTTTTCAATCCGAATAATCCTGGTTCTGAAACAAGCTATGTCGAGCTTTACGTCTTTCCCGATTCCACCGGCCCGCCCAACCAGTGGCCTATGATGTCACATGACCTCCTGCAGACCCGTAATTACAATTTCGTGGACCGGGTAACTTCTATCGAGGACGACGGCGTGGAGATTCTGCCCAAAAGCCCGATACTCAGGCAGAATTATCCCAACCCGTTCAATTTCAGCACCATCATAGAATTTACTCTGCCCAAAGAACAACAGGTCTCCCTGAGCATATTTGATATGCTGGGTAGAAAAGTGGTCGATATCTATGACGAGGTGCTAACTCAAGGTACCCACCGATACCGGCTCAACACGGATATGCCCAGTGGGATCTATCTTTGCAGGCTCAAGACGGAGACTACCAGTATCACAAGAAAGATGGCATTGGTGAAATAGGTTTCCGCCCGATTATCTCCAAACTTGCGTATTTGGCCATGATATTCTTCTGGCCGGCGCGTTCGAATTTAATTGTGAGTATGCCTTAGTCCATTATTACTATTTTCTTCCCCCTAACACTTGTTTCTCGCCTCCCATCGTTTATATTACCCGCCCATGTCAGAATACAAATACCTGAAAGACCTGAACGAACGCCAGCGTCAGGCCGTGGAGCAGCTCCAGGGTCCAGTCCTGGTCATCGCCGGAGCCGGTTCCGGCAAGACGCGCGTCATTACGTACAGAATAGCCCACCTGATCGCATCCGGCACAGCCACGCCTGACCAGGTCCTGGCCGTGACTTTCACCAACAAGGCCGCCGGCGAGATGAAACAGCGCGTGGTCGACCTTCTCGGCCCATTTGCATGGAAAGTTTGGGTATCGACTTTTCATTCGTTCTGCGCCCGTGTCCTGCGCGCCCACGCCGAGGCCCTGGGGCACAGAAAAGCTTTCTCCATCTACGACGAGGCCGAATCGCTGGCGCTAATCAAGCGCATCTACAAAGACAAAGGCATACCAGATTCACAGCCCTCATTCGGCGCGACGCAAAACGAAATTTCGCGCGCCAAGGAAAAACTGATCGGCCCCGAGGAGTTCGCCGAGAACACCGGCAACTTTGTTCAGCGCAACGTGGCCATTATCTATCGCGAGTACCAACGGCGGCTTGTCGCCAACAATGCTATGGATTTCGATGACCTCCTCATGAAGGCGGTCGAGCTTTTCCAAAACCGGCCCGATATCCTCGAGTACTATCGTGAGAAATTCCACTACGTCCTTGTCGACGAGTACCAGGACACCAACCATGCCCAGTACAGGCTGGTCAATCTCCTGGCCGGAACGCGTCGCAATCTCTGCGTCGTCGGTGACGATGATCAGTCGATCTACGCCTGGCGCGGCGCCGATATCGCCAACATCCTCGATTTCGAGAAAGACTACCCCGATTGCAGAATCGTCAAGCTCGAGGAGAACTACCGCTCTACGCAGATTATCCTCGATGCCGCCTGGCAGGTGGTCTCGAAGAATGCCGGGCGCAGGCCCAAGAAACTCTTCACGCGGCGCGACGGCGGCGACAAAATCACGCTGCTCCTCGCCGGCGATGAGCGCGATGAGGCCGAAGCCATCGTCGAAAAAATCCGCCTGGGGCTGATCTACGACAAATCACCGTCGGATTTCGCCGTGCTCTACCGCACTAACGCCCAGTCGCGTGTCATCGAGGACGCCCTGCGCTATCGAGGCATTCCTTATGCCATCGTGGGCGGGGTCCGATTCTACGAGCGGGCCGAGGTCAAAGACGTCCTGGCTTACTTGCGCCTGCTGGTCAATCCCGCCGACAACCAGGCCCTGCTTCGTATCATCAACGTGCCCCGCCGCGGTGTGGGGAAAACCAGTGTGCAGAAGATCGAGCGCCTGGCCGCCGAGCGCGGCATCTCGATTATGGAGGCTTTGACTCATCCGCTTGAGTCACTGGGCATCAAAGGGAAAGCCAAGACCGAAATTGAGAAGCTCCTTCAGATCTTCATCGATCTTGTGCCCGAAGTCGATAAGCTTCCGCCGCATGAGATCGCGCCTACGCTCATCACGCGGACCGGCTACCTGCGCGCGCTCGAGGACGAGGCCACGCCGGAGGCCGACGTCCGTGCCGACAACGTCAAGGAGGTGGTGGCCGGCATCAAAGAATACAGCGATCGGATGAGCGAACTTAATGAAACTGCCACTCTGGCTGGCTTTCTGGAGGAGGTTTCGCTCCTCACCGATGTCGATGTTTGGGACAAATCAGCCCCGAGTGTCACGCTCATGACCCTGCATGCCGCCAAGGGCTTGGAGTTTGATACCGTTTTCCTGGCGGGTCTGGAGGACGGCCTTTTTCCCCTGATGCGCTCTTTCGAGGAAAAAGCCGATTTGGAGGAGGAGCGACGCCTCTGTTACGTGGGGATGACACGCGCCAAGAGCAAACTGTTCCTCTCGATGGCCGGGTACCGGCGACGCTGGGGCGATTTCACCGGTGGGCCCTCGATGTTTCTGCGTGAGGTCCCCGAGGATTTGGTCGAAACTGAGCGATTCAACTATTGGCAGGATATCTCCAGCAAAAAGCTCTCGCAGCAAGTTGCCGAGCAGCGCCATTCAAAATCGCGTCGCGGGCGTGATGAGAGTGGCTCCCAACTTGAGCATTTCGAATATGAGGATTTGCTTCCGGTTGGTACCGCCGTCCTGCACGACAAGTTCGGCCGCGGCCTGGTGGTCGATCGCGAGGGCGCCGGCGAAAACCTCATGCTGACCATCAAATTCGAACGCGCCGGCCAGAAGAAA
>MEWP01000022.1:0-173 GCA_001775395.1 candidate division Zixibacteria bacterium RBG_16_53_22
CTTTGCCGGAAGCAGGGGCGACGTGGCAATCTCACTGCACTACCACCAGGCCGTTGAATGAAATGAGATCGCCACGCTCGTCCGCCCCGCACTGAAGGCAGGGGCGGTCCTGCTTTATGCGGACCGCACTCGGCCTAACGGCCTCGGCAGGACTCGCTCGCGATGACACGCTC
>MEWP01000022.1:300-1078 GCA_001775395.1 candidate division Zixibacteria bacterium RBG_16_53_22
GGCACCTGGGTTTCGAGTTCGGGGGTGCGCTCCTTGACCATGACCACAATCGACGGTTTGCCATCGAATTTGGCGATACCGGCCCCGACCACACCGGGGATTGAGAGGAGCCTGTCGCTGTGATTGTCGAACGACTGTTCCACCGAGCGGCCCCCCATCTGGCGTGTCCTGTAGTAGTTGCGCCGCTTGACACATCCGGCAGAAGCCGCAATCGAAAAGATGGTCGCAGTTAGAAGGGCGTATATTATCCATCGCGGTCTCATGATAAAGTTTAAATACTGCATTCTACCGCAAAAGACAAGCAGGAATATGAGATAAAAGTCATCATCGTGCAGTCGGCCATTTGGCTCAAATGAGGTGGCCCCACCCGACTCCCCTTTTCCATCTGCAATAATGCGTCAGGTCTGAGGACCTGACGCCACTTCGATAATTGTGCTCAGGCTAATTTTGCCTTATTGTTTCATCTCCATAATCAGGGTTTGGGCAATTTTGCATTTCCATCCTTTCGATGGCATTGAAAATGCAGGGACCAGCCCCAGGGCCAGTAGTTTCAATCCTCGATCCGATGAAAGAAACGAGGAAATCGTCCCACATACTAAAGAAGGTGGTTCCAGGCCTGGAATACAACATCCCTCTACTAATAAGGCCTCTGCAAAAGAAAATGCAAAATGTACATTCTTTTTGTGCAAAGGGAACAGATGAGGACGTCTGCCGACCAATAAAAAATGCGTCAGGTCTGAGGAGCTGACGCCACTTCACATGATCGAAAAGCGTCGGG
>MEWP01000022.1:1126-6832 GCA_001775395.1 candidate division Zixibacteria bacterium RBG_16_53_22
AAATTAAGGCCAAGGGGCAGACGGGGACGTCTGCCGCCCAATTTACTACATATTTACAATATGAATGGCGCGTTTGTGGACATTGAGGCCGGCCTCCATCAGAGCCTCGGAGAGGGTTGGATGGATTGCCATGAGATGCCCCAGGTCGTCAGAGGTGCCATCGAATTCGATCAGAGCCGTGCCGGCGTAGATGATATCTCCGGAATGCGGGCCGAAGATATGAATTCCCAGAATCTCGTCGGTTTCGGCATCGGAAATGACCTTGCTGAAACCATCCAACGCCAGCGTGGCGATACCCTTGCCCACGGCGCGATATGGGAACCGTCCGATCTTAATCTTGCGGCCGTTCTTGGCGGCCTCCTGCTCGGTCATGCCGACACCGGCAATCTCGGGATCGGTGAAGACGGCATACGGCACCGCTTTCCAATCGGCGCCGGTACCGGAACCGGCGATCGATTCCACCGCCGCGGCGCCCTCATGCGAGGCCTTGTGCGCCAGAAGCAGTCCGCCGGCGACATCGCCGATGGCATAGATATTACTGACATTGGTGCGCATATGCTCATCGACCGTAATAAAGCCGCTGGAATCTATCTTCACTCCGATTTTCTCGAGATTCAGATCCTTGGAGTTGGGTTTCATGCCGACTGAAAGGAGAAC
Organism: candidate division Zixibacteria bacterium RBG_16_53_22; assembly: GCA_001775395.1. Lineage (GTDB taxonomy): Bacteria > Zixibacteria > MSB-5A5 > UBA10806 > UBA10806 > UBA10806. The sequence goes on from MEWP01000022.1 coordinate 1,784, forward strand.
CATATCGAATGTGATCTTTTGTTCGCCCTGTGGGGTCTTGAAAGTGAGTTCGACTTTGTCGCCCTTCTTGGAAGCCGCGGTCACTTGCGATGATGTATAGATCTCCATCCCTTGCTTCTTGAGCGCTCTTTCAGCCGCCGATGATATGTCTTTGTCGAGCATTGGCAGGACAGCATCCAAAAGCTCGATGATAGTCACTTTCGAGCCGAGCGTGTTATAAACGGTGGCCATTTCGACGCCGATCGGCCCGGCGCCAATGACGCCGAGAGTCGCCGGTATGCGCGGCAGGTCGATCATCTCCCTGGCGCCCACGACAGATTTGCCGTCAACCCTCAATATCGGCAGGTCGGCAGTGGTGGAACCTGTGGCAATGATAACATATTCGGCATCGATAATGGTTTTGTGGACGCCGCTGATGATTTCGAGTCGGGTGGCCGTCTGGAACGAGGCCTGGCCCATGTAGGTTTTGACACCCGCTTTGTCGAGCAGGATCTTGACCCCGCCGGTCAGGCGCTTGACCGTGTCCTCCTTGTGACGGCGAAGCTTATCGAGGTCGATACCAACATCTTTCGAGATCAGTCCGATCTTCTCGGCCTCAACGACGGTGCGTTTCAGCTCGGAGACATAGAGAAGCGCCTTCGACGGGATACATCCCCAGTTAAGGCAGACGCCGCCGACATATTCTTTCTCGATGATGGCGGTTTTCATGCCCAACTGGGCGGCGCGGATAGCGGCCACGTAGCCGCCCGGCCCGGCGCCGATAACGACGACTTTGTATTTGTCAGCCATTTTTACATCACTCCGATCAGCCAGCTATCGGGGTCTTCCAGGAACTCAACCATGCGGCGCAGAAACTGCACGGCGTAGCCGCCGTCGACTACGCGGTGGTCGAACGACATAGCGAAATTAAGCATAGGCCTGATTACGATCTCGCCGTCGCGCACGACCGGCTTCTCCTGAATCTTGTGGACACCGAGGATGGCCACCTGCGGGGCGGCGATAATCGGTGTCGAGGCGGTGGCGCCATAGACTCCGGCGTTGGTTATCGTGATAGTGCCTCCCGATATTTCATCCATCGAGAGCTTGTCGGCGTTAGCCTTGTCGCCAAGCTCCTTCATATCCTTCGCTATCTGGAGTATCGACTTTTGCTCGCAGTGCTTTATCACCGGCACGATCAGGGAATTCTCGCGCGCCACGGCCATGCCGATATTGAAGTACTTTTTGACCCGCATGGTGTCGCCCATGTTGTGAGCGTTGATCCAGGGATAGTCCCTGGCGGCGAAGACAATCGCTTTGGCAATGAACGGCATGTAGGTGATTCGAACGCCGTGCCGCTGTTCGATCATGTCCACATAATTTTTGCGCCAAGCGACGAGCTTCGACATATCGCACTCGTCGAACGTGGTGACATGCGGTATGGTGAAAGCCGACTTGACCATGTGCTCGGAGATGACTTTGCGGACTCCGGTGATCGGGATGACCTCCTCGTCCTCGGCGGTGGGCCATACAAACCCGGGACGCTGATCGATCTCGTGGCGCTTCTGGATATAATCGAGCACATCCTCTTTGGTGATACGGTTATTCCGGCCGCGGCCCTTGATCAGGCGCAGGTCGATGAAGTGCTCGCGGGCCAGGCGGCGTACCAGCGGCGAGGTTTTCATGGCTTTGATTCCGGCCTCGATCGCGTCTTTGTCGGCGTGAATCCCCATCCGCTCGTGGTGAGCCACGGTGCCGACAAATTCCTCGGGCGGGGCCTTGGTCTCCTGCTCGACAGGGATACGTTCCTCGCCGCTATCCGGCTTGACCTGGAATGCCCGGGTTTGAACGGCGCTCCCTTCCACGTCCAAAATGGCGATCTCGGTTCCGATCTCGACTACCGTATCGGGCTGGACCAAGATTTTTTTCATTATCCCGTTGTGCGGCGAGGGGAGTTCGACATTGATTTTGTCGGTCATGACCTCGACCAGGGGCTCATCGACCTTGACCTTCTCCCCCTCTTTCTTGAGCCACTTGACAATGGTGCCCTCGACGACCGATTCACCAAGGGGCGGCACGACAACTTTGTAATCCATCTTCGGCTCCTTAATGTGTATTGCGTGTCATCCGTCCGGATGACCGCCGGGCGGGCAAGGCATGTCCATTTGGATCCAAGTGGACCTTGCCCCTACAAATTAATATTCCATTACTTTTTTGACGGACCGGGCGATCTTCTCGGCGTTGGGCAAGAAATAATGCTCCATCGGAGGGGCGAACGGCAACATGGGAACATCGATGCCGCAGACCCGCACGATGGGAGCATCCAGATAATCGAAAAGCTCCTCAGTTATGGAAGCCGAGATCTCGGCCATGACTCCGCCGGTCTTGTGGCTCTCCTGCACCAGCACCACCCGCGATGTTTTCTTGACCGACTCGAAGATTGTTTCGCGGTCCCAGGGGCGGAGCGTGCGCATATCGATCAGCTCGACCGAGATGCCGTCCTTTTCGAGGGATTCGACAGCCTGGAGCGATTTATGGCACATCAGGCCGTAAGCCACGATAGTGACGTCCCTGCCCTCTTTGCGCACGGCGGCCTTGCCAATCGGGACTGTGAAATCATCCTCGGGGATTTCCTCCTTTATCGAGCGGTAGAGCCTCTTATGTTCGAAATAGATGACCGGGTCCTCGCCGCGCACGGCTGATTTCAAAAGCCCCTTGGCATCGTATGGTGTCGAGGGGAATACCACAACCAGGCCGGGCTGCGAGAAGAACCATTGCTCGTTTATTTGCGAATGGTAAAGCCCGCCGCCGACCTCACCGCCACAGCAAACGCGTATCGTCATGGGGCAGGTCCATTGGCCGCCACTGCGGTAGCGCAGCTTGGCCGCCTGCTGGATTATTTGATCCATGGAGGGAGTGATAAAATCGGCAAATTGGATTTCGGGGATCGGCCGCATGCCGACCATAGCCGCGCCGACACAACCGCCTGCGATATAGACCTCGGAAATCGGTGAATCGATGACGCGCTCGGCGCCGAATCGTTTCTGCAGCCCCTTGGTGGCCTTGAAGACGCCGCCATAGAGGCCGATATCCTCCCCTAACAAGAACACACTTTCATCGCGCTCCATTTCCTCGGCCATGGCCTCGGTGATAGCGTCTATATATGTGACTTTCTTCATCCTGTCTCCTGTCCAAATGGATCCTGGGATTTAATCATTTCAAGTCTTCTCTTTCGTATTTGCTCGGCCCGGGCGTGCTCCTCGCGCTCTTCCTGCGTCTCAAGGTTCAGAGGCGGCACCTGCCGCGGACGGCCATCCTTGCCCAGGCAGACAAACATAAGGTAGGCCTCGGTGGTTTTCAGGCGCTCGCCGGTGTCCATGTCTTCGGAATGTATGATGACCTTGACCATCAGCGAGGTACGTCCGACAAAGACCACGCGGGCCCGCAAGTGCGCCAGTTGTCCAAGTCGTATGGGATGGAAGAATGACATGCCCTCGATTGAGGCGGTGACGCAGATGGAATTGCAGTGCCGATGGGCCGCCGTGGCCGCCGCCAAATCCATCCAGTGCATGACTCGTCCGCCGAGGACGTTCCCCAGAATATTGGAATCGTTCGGTATGACCAGCTCGGTCATATTGATTTCCGATTCCGACGGGGTCTTGGGGGATAGCGAAGATGGCAATTCTAAAGCTCCTCCCTCTGCACGGGGAAAGCCGCCGAGTAAACGTCGAGATAGGCCTCTTCGGGTTCGGAATAAGGGGCGGATTCAGCCTCCTTGATAGCCTCGTCAATGGTGCTTTCGATATCCTCGACAATCGCCTCGCGAGCGTTTGGGCTCAAGAGACCGAGCTCGGTGAGGAGCTTTTCGTGGCGCGGGATCGGGTCGCGCGCCTTCCAGTGTTCGACCTCCTCTTTGGAGCGATAATCGCCGGGGTCGATCTCGGAGTGTCCATACCAACGATAGGTCAGGCATTCGATGAATGTAGGGCCCTCGCCGCTCCTGGCCCTTCTTATCGCCTCCTGCGCGGTCTTGTAGACTTCGACCACATCGTTACCATCGATAGTGACTCCGGGGAATCCATAGGCCTTGGCTCTATCGGCGAATTTCTCGATAGCGCCCTGGAGTGAAGCGGGGACCGATTCGGCCCAGAAGTTATTCTGGCAGACATAGACTATCGGAAGTTTGTGGATACCGGCGTAATTTAAGGCCTCGTGCCATCCACCGCGGGCCGTGGCGCCCTCGCCAAAGAAAGCGACTGCAATATTATCGTTCTTCTGAATTTTGAAGGCCATGGCGCACCCGGTTGCCACCACCGTTTGGCCGGCTACGGTCGAGGCCGGAGTGATAACACCCTTCTTGCGCGAGCCGTAGTGACAGGGATGGGTCTTGCCCTTGTCGGGGGAGTTGGCGCGGGCGTAAATCTGGGCTACCATTTCCCTGATGGGAATTCCCTTGGTGACGGCGGCGCCGATTTCACGATGCGACGGCCCGATTATATCTTCATCGCGCAGGCCATAGCAGGAACCGACCGTACAGGCCTCCTGCCCGACCGCCGAGAAATAAGTTCCGGCATATCGGCCCTGACGGAACAGCTTGCGCAGCCTTTCGTCGAGGAGCCTGGTTGTCAGAAGACATCGGTAGAGCCCCATAAGCGTCTCCTCGGAGAGACCGATTTGTTTGAGGGATGGTTTTCTTTCGGTTTCTTTAGCGGGCATTACTCCTCCAAAAAATCACGATTATACTCAAAATACCAATTAATCTTTCGGGCACAGATTTTCAATATACAAAGACGAGAAAGCTTGTCAATCCACATATGCATTTTGTCCGCCAGCGAACGGCGGTCGTGGATCTCATCGTTGCGACATAAAGAAGAGACGCTGTTATCAATTTGAGCCACTCGTTATTCTACCCGAGAATCAATGGATTCAAATTTGCTGAATTAGAACCGTATCTTAAATGCTTGGGTTTCTTCAGTCAAGGCCTAATAGCGAAAAAAAGGTCGTCGGCAATGCTGATGCAAGTCGATAAATGGCAATAGATTCGGGGTAATCTGAGATGATGTGATGGTGCAG
>MEWP01000023.1 GCA_001775395.1 candidate division Zixibacteria bacterium RBG_16_53_22
GTCAACCTGGAACGCCACAAGTTTCACGGCGAATGGAACTACGTCATCAAACCAAGCGTAAAGGCGAGTTGATACCTTTATTTATTTACAGTGCCTTAGCCTGTAGCGGGACCAGATTCTCCTTCCCCCGTCGAGGGGGAAGGAGAAAACAGCATGTAGCCCGCATGCAGCGCAGCGCGATGCGGGAAAATAATATCTCCCTGAATTCCGGCGCTACGCATCTCCATCCGATTACAGAATACAGCTCCATGGTGGTACAGGTAGGGCGGATTCGGCGCGCCAGCGCCAATCCGCCAACTCGAGAAAACTTCATCATCGTTCCCTCTCCCCATCGCATTTTCTCATCCCCCCCTCGACGGGAGGGGGCCAGGGGGAGGGTGAACACCGAATACATACGCTCGTATTCCACCCCCATCCCATCCTTCCCCCGTCGAGGGGGAAGGAGAAAACAACACGTAGCCCGCATGCAGCGCAGCGGAATGCGGGGCAATAATATCTTCCCGGATTCCAGCCCCCGGCTTACACCATGCCGGGGCAGCGGCTGCACCACCATCGCCTACATTCGATAGTCGCGATGAACTCCTCCTCCTCCTCCTCCTCCTCGGCGGGGGGAGGCCGGGTAGGGTGACAGAAGCATGTAACCTGCATGAAATACTGCGGAATGCGGGAAAGTAAATTTCTGGATTCCGGCGCGCGCCTCCATCCGCAGCTCTGGAAGGCCCATAGATTCATGCCGATATCGCTGATTTGCCTCGGAAAATGCAGAGTGGGGGATTTTCCTGTATCTTTAGCACTTAAGAATATTATTCGAGCAGCGGGTAGGCCTCAGTGGATTTCGTGAATTCTTGAGGAAGCAAAAGAATTACAGAGATTTTTGGTGCGAGATTGGGCGCGTTATGGCAGCAGAGGCAGTGAAAGTGACGCGTCCTTTTCAGGAAGTCCTCGGTTTCTGATCGAATTGATGCCGCAAGGCGACAGCGAAGAACATCCCGTAACATCCCCCGGACATGCCAACAACTACGTCTTCCAGGCTGCGACCTTGTCATTTGCGTGGCCATCGATTCTTGTCGAAGCATCCGTTGTTGGGCTTCACTCCTCGCAGCCCGGCCTATTTGGGCTATGCCTTCAATCTTGAGATAGGTGCCGGGAGATTATCGTTGGTATCAATACGATCAGATTTTTGCAGCCTGCCGTCCAAGAGGATTCACGCCACAGCAGGAGCGCTTGGGCCCACTATTTGCGAGTGTCGGTGATATGGGCTCATGATTCGGAAATCAGGAAAAGAAACAATCGTACGATCGCCGAAGGATTGGGCAAGATCAAATTGTATGGTTTCTTTTTTGCGGAAATCAGCCTTTCAGTATGGATGACATCATAGTAACGCCTGAACTTACAGGACATCCTTTGTTTTTTGCAGAGACAAAGTGTCAAATTGAACCAACGGATTTCAATAATTTAGCTGGACATGTTGCTGGGGGATAACAATGAGCAGAAAGCTTTATCGGGCAGTTAAAAGGCTACGAAACAGCGCGTTTCGAAAACTATCACACGGAGATTTGATAAAGAAACTTCTGACCGAAGATATTGACGCGCTGAAAAAGAAATCAGCCGTGTTTGTCGAAACAGGCTGCGGTATTTCAACTATTTCTCTGACGGAAGTTGGCAAGAAAATCGGGGCTACCGTATATTCATGCGATTACAATTCCAAGAAAGCAGATGAGCTTAAACTTGCTATGCCAGACCAGATAAGTGGTGTGAATTTCATGATCGGCGACAGTCTGGAAAGTCTTGCTAAGATTGCGGAGAGACACGCCGAAATTGACTTTCTTTTCCTTGATTCAGCGGCGTCAGCCATGCATACGTTCAAGGAATTTTTAATCATGGAGAAATGCCTGCATCCGGGCTCACGCGTGCTCGTTGACAATGCGGCAATTCCCGGAGTGAAGAGGGTTTTGAGCCCGGTCAGAAAAGGGAGGATACTTGTCCCTTATCTGTTAGCGTCTCCCTTCTGGGAAGTAAAGGGTTATCCGGAGGCGGGTGACTCCATGGTAGCCGCGATAATGCGGAGTCAGGCTGACTATGCTGATCCCGACTACGAAGACCCCGAATATATAGATAACTGGCGCGCGCTGTTTAAGAAAAAGCTTTCTTAAAGGATGCTTGCGAGAGGTTTCGTGCTGGACGATGTGTAAGTGCGTGTCACAAGTATTTCTATAATGGTCAGAAAGTGACGTTCATCGAAAAAATCCAATGCCTCCGGCAGATATTTGTTCACCCCAACGCGCATTTCGTATTTATTTATCGCAACCTGTTTGACGTCTACCGGTCATGGAGAGGGAACGCTTGGGCAAGCGTGTGGCCCGGTTATTTTTCCTGGTCACCGATTACCGAGGCGTACCATCGCCCAAACGCTGTCGCTGTGTCCATGTTGCGGGATGTTGCGGGCAGGGCAGACCCGCAATTATTAACACAACAGAATTAGTCACTTCATAATGATCGCAAATCTTATTTTGCCTAACGTTCTTATTGCGGGCGCTCCGAAATGTGGCACGACTTCATTGTTCCGTTATCTCGCAGACCATCCTGATGTCTGTGCCTCCACGGTTAAAGAGGCCCGTTATCTGCTGGATGCCGACTTTCCGCTGTTCAATCCTGAAAACAACTTTCTGCGGTATGGGCTATCCGGATATAGCCGTTTTTTTTCTGAGGAAGAGGCACGGTCTCGGTCTGTGATTCTTGAAGCTACGCCAGACTACATTTATCAAAATACACCTCACCGGGCACTGAAGGAATTTCCGACGCCACCCTTCGTGATTTTCGTGTTTCGCCGGCCTGCAACACGAATTCTCTCGCAATTTAATTACGTCCAGAATAACTTGGCCCAATTACCGAAAGATTGGAGTTTCAAAAGTCTAGTCGATCATTTGTTGGCGGATACGGTTCCAAGCAAGTATCCATTATTACGGGAGTCTATACGGCAAAGCCGCTATGCCGATTACCTGCAGTATTGGGTGGACACCGTTGGAAGGAACCACATTATTGTCCTTCTCTTCGAGGAATTGGTGCAGAACCCTCTACTGGTAATGCAGGATCTTGCGCGCCGTATCGGACTCGATCCATCTTTTTATGAAACTTATGGATTTCCAAAAGAAAACCCAACCATTCTCATCCGAAATCAGGCTTTGCACCGTATCTTTCGCAGCCTCTGGGGTATAAAAATGCCGCAACCGATCCGCAGATTAGGCGGGGCGATGTACCGCGCACTCAACGTTTCTAAAAGGGGGCATGCGCAGCGAAAGGACGAGCAGGCACAGCTCCAAAGGCTGGATAGAGAATTTGTGGACTCGAACAAAAGGCTTACAGCACTAACCGGGCTCGATCTTTCCTGTTGGGATGATCAAAGCATAAGCAACTCAGCCAAGGTCAGATAAATGAAAATAGGCAGGCGAGCCGGGGATCGGGTTGGCTTGGTGTTCCAGAGACGATCGCGATTCCAATTAATGTATGCATGTCGGATATTAGCGGAGGTTCATCAAGAATGAGCCCATCTGCCGCCCGCCGTTTGTTATTGGGAAGTGTCTGGACATTCGGCATCAAATTTATTGGACTATTTGGCGGTCTGCTGGTGAATGCAATCCTGGCACGACTCTTAAGTACCGATGAGGTGGGCATCTATTTCCTGATCATCTCAATCGCAGGCTTCGGGGCAGTGCTGGTAAGGTTCGGTATGCAGCAGACGATTGTCCGTTTTGTGGCTGAGTCTGTTGCTGTGCATACCGGAGGACGAGCTCGCCAAACAGTGGCGAAAGTAACTGGTATTGTATTTCTTGGGTCTGCGCTGGCCGGCCTGGCGCTCTTCTCGGGCGTTGGAAATTGGCTGGCATACGAATTATTTGATGCTCCATTATTGGCAGACCTTATCGGGATGCTGGCCGCGCTTGTACTTGTAATCGCCTATCAGACCGTTGTGTCGGAATCCTTCCGTGGTTTGCATCAGATTCCTCAGGCGAGCTTGTTTGATACGGTACTGTGTACATTGGTCTTTGCCTTCATGCTCGTTCTACGGAGTGTGATCGGCAAGGTTGATCTGTACGATGTGTTGGTGTTGCTCGTGGTTGCTAACGTGCTGACAAATTTGACAGGGGCGGCTTTATTGGCTGGCCGGTTCCGTGCTTTACCGGGTGGCGGTAACACAGAGGTATTTGAATTACTTAGAAACTCGGCGCCGTTGTTGGTGAACAATGTTTCATTTTATTTTATTTCTAATGCAGGGCTTTGGGTTGTGGGAGCCTATTTGCCAGCCACTGATGTGGCCGTTTATGGTGCGGTTGTGCGGCTGGTATCCCTGGTATCCATATCACTCTGGATCGTTAATATGGTGGTTCAGCCCTTTATCGCAGAGCAGAATGCCTTGAATCGGAGAAGAGATTTAGAGCGGGTGCTACGAGCTGCTGCGACTTTAGCCGGGCTTCCTGCTTTCATGGTTCTGCTTGTGGTTGTTTTCCATGGTGATGTAGTCATGGGGATGATATACGGAGCACCTTATCAGGCAGGTGGCGCGCTTCTAGCTATCTATAGCCTGGGACATATCGTCAATGTATGGACTGGCGCCTGCGCGAATGTACTCATATATACTGGCCACCAGAAGACCGCCATGGGCATATCATTGGTGAGCGGTTCGATTTCTGTATTGGCGGCAGTTCTCCTTGTGCAACCAATGGGCACTATGGGTGTTGCCTTGGCCATGTCGGTTGGTTTTGCGCTGCAGAATCTCGCGACGTGGTGGTTTGCGCACCAGCAGGTCGGCATTTGGACACATGCATCTGTGAGTGTTCCTGACATGATCAAGGCTTATCGGCGCGCGATTGGTGCATGGCGCAAATGAATGGGTATCGAAATAGATAGCCCGAATATCGCTGTAGACTGCTTTCCCATTGCATGGCGCAAGCTGTTGTGTTCCAACAACTTCATTTCGTTGCAGGGCATCTGCGGGACTGCCGGCGGTGATGAATGCAGGGGGCGGTGCCCGCCGTGGCCGTAGGCGCGAGGCTGACTTGAAAATACTGCTGCATCCCGCGCGGGGAACGGCGCACAACATTTTTTATGTATGAGTGATTTAGATGAAAGTTACATTCGTTTCGGATTTTCTCCCTTGTCCACCGAGTAGCGGAGTGGCACTGCCCCTTTTTCACTTGATAAAGGGGCTACAGAAGTTGCACGATGTAACCTATCTCTATTTGGATGGGGGGGCGCATGGTTTTGCTGACGATGACTCACTTGTGGCTAACGCCAGATTTGTGAATCTCGAAGTGGTTCGGGTTCGAAGAAAGTCACGAATTCGCCGAGCCATCGACGAAATATTTCAGATAGCGCCCTATTTTCATGGTTTCGACCTACGGAATGAGCAGGTGCCAGCCAAGGCGCAGGAGGCTGATGTGTACTGCTTCAGTCCATTTACTGCATTGGCGTATTCCCGATCGGAGACGCTAAACAAAAAAGCGGTGAAGATGGCCTGGATCAACGATTCCACAACGGCGATGATGCGGAGTCGAATCAATTACCTTCATATGAAGGGCATATCAGCAAAGAAGAAACTGCACCTCCTCACCCAGTGGCTGCGGAGTTTTTATATGGGGCGACTTGAGGCAGCCGCACTTGCGGAATATGATCGGATATTTGTCCAAACAGCGACGGAGAAGCGATGGATTGATCGCATATCCAACGGGAGACTGAGTGAGCAGACACGTGTGGTAACGAATGGGGTGAATGATGCGCTTTTCAAGGTTCCTGTAGGGACGGCAAAACCGAATTTTCTTTTTTTTGGCGACATGTCGGGGATTTACGATAGTCTCGCAATATGGCTGCTAAAAAATGTATGGGCCATTCTGAGAGATACTGTTCCCAACTCAAATTTTTACCTGATCGGCAAGCATGCCTCCGATGCGGTGTTAAAAATCGTTCAAAACGATCCGCGAGTGCATTACCAGCCCTACGTGGAGAATATTGAAGATATATTTTTGTCTAAGGGCGTCATGTTGGCGCCGGTGTTCAAGGATTATGGGGTTATAAACAAAGTACTTGAGTCAATGGCGTCGGGCGTGCCAGTAATTGGAGACCGCACCGCCTATAACGGTATTCCCGGATTTGAAGACGGCACACATGGGATAATCGCGAACTCAGCAGAGGAGATGGCGGCACGCGCGAAACAACTGCTAGATGACGCGGTAGCTTATCAATTGATTGCAACGCAAGCCAGAAGGTTAATGCAACGGAGCTTTTCCTGGGAGTCAAGGATAGAGGTCATTGATAGGATCTTCCGAGAAGCCTGCGCAGACACTTCCGACAGGAATAACAATGCTGGGTAAGATTCTGATTTATGTAATTGTTACCGTGCTTACGGTTCTTGTGCTGAACCCGCATTACTTTACCTACACGTACTTTCTGACCCGCCCACTACTACAGCCCTTTGCGATGGAAAGGATGCTGGTTTTTGGCGTGCCCATCACCGGATTAATGGCCCTGCAATTAGCCTTATTTACAGTGTTCTGGGGGATAGTTCGAAAGGATTTTTCGTTTCGTGTTCCCAATATTCTACCTCTTTACATATTGCTATTTTTCGCGCTCATGTCGTTCATAAACAGCGTGGATGTTTATGCCTCGATGGCCGGCTTCGCAAAACTCGTAACTGCCGTCATGTCGTACGTATTGGTGTACAACGTCATCAAGGAGGAGAAGGATGCCAGAAAACTACTCTTGGTGATTGTTTTGGCGACCTTGATCCCAATGGCGGTTGGCTACTATCAGTTCTTTACAGAGTCTGGTGGCAAGGCTATAGGCGGGCTGACAAATAGAGTGAAAGGCACTCTTGGTATGGCAAATGCCTACGGAATTTACCTGGCGTTGTCGCTGTGTGCGACTGCCATCCTGCTGTTGCACCCCCGCTGGCGGGTCAACAAGCGTCTCTTGGGCATGGCGGCGGCATCCATGGTGGTGTCTTCTGTTATCGCCTTAAACCGCGGTACTTGGATTGCGCTTTCATTCGCGGTGGCGGTGGCCACCATGTTTTACATCCGAAAGATAAGAATCAGGTGGATTTTGTTTGGCGCGGTTGTCGTGTTTGGACTGTTCTCGAATCTGATCTATGAGCGCTTTCAGCAATTGGAAGGAGGAGAACACAACGAAATGAACACCCTTGAACGCCGAATCTCCTATTGGAAATCCACCTGGGCATTTGTGCCGGAGCATCTGCTTGTCGGATGGGGCATTGGCACGGCGCAGCAGGTCATGGAGGAGCATTTTGATGTCGCGGATGTTACGCATAACGACTACCTGCGTCTTTTGTTGGAAACCGGTATTTTCGGGCTTGCGGCGTACCTCTTCTTTCTCGGGCGTCAGGCCTGGTTAGCGCTTCGGAGGTTGCGATATAAGAATCTGTGGTATATCAATTACCCTGCGCTGATAACTATTTTTTATTTTATTATTATTTCCATGCCGCAAAATATTTATGACCACATGGTAAACCTGCCATTATTCTTTTCGCTTATTGCGATCTCTTACAGGTTAGTCGAGTTTGAGCTATCGAGGACAGGAGGGGCAGTGCAGCACAAGCCCGGGTTGCAAGAACTAAATAGGAACCGGCGCGGTAAGCAACTCGTCCGCCACGCCGCCAGTAAATTTCACAGCTAAATCTGCAGGTCGAAGGTGATCAGGCATTCCATTGGTAGCAGCAGTACCGCAGCGCAAAACACTGTTAAGTCGGATAACCTGCGGGTGTTTGTCAGTCTCATTTCCTTATTTAGCTTTGTTTTATCAACTGCCGGACAAGCGCACGCCGCAGACGCGAAATATGCATGGGAGCCGGTACCGCTATATTCGGAAGAGTATCGACCTCGGTTGGTGGGAGAGGGGTTTCAGATGACTCATGCACTGACATATGCCCCCACCAACCCCTCGGTTGTTTATTTGTGCACTGATACGTCACAGGTTTGGCGGTCTTCGGATGGTGGAGAAACCTGGAAACACGCGGGAAACGGGATGGGGTCAAACGGTTGTCGGTCGTTGGCGGTTGATCCGGTCAACCCTGAGCGGGTTGTCGCGGCTGGATTTCTCGGTGTTGAGGAAAAAAAAGGCAGAAATCATTCGCAAAAACTCCAGGCCCTTTATCTTACTGAGAATGGCGGTGACACATGGAAAGTTGTAAAGGAAACCAATTTCTTTCGACAGGTATCGAAATCGCCATTGATTGCCCATGATTCATCGACAAGCAGAAATGGTAAAACATTCGTCTGGTATGCTGGTACTTATGATGATGGTTTGTTTATCTCGAGTGACGGTGGCTCTGTATGGAAACCGTTAGCGCCGGATTTGAAAAAAATCTGCGATCTAAAAGAAATGCCAAGCAAGCCCGGGCAGCTATTGATTGCAACCGAGTCAGGCCTGTTCCACTATGATAAGTCGCAGATTCGGAAGACAGGGAGGGGTCTGCCTGCCGGTGCCTGCGCGATTGCGATACATCCGGCTGATGCGAACACCGTTATTGCCGCTGCTGGGATAGAAGGGATTTACAGATCTGCGAATGGTGGAATCAGCTTTGAGGCAAGCAATGGAGGGCTATCCATGAATCTGCCGAATATGGTCTCGCTGGCCATAAGCAACAAGCCTCCATTCATTCTCTACGCTAAGACGCATGAATCGCAACGCCACCTACCATTCTATAGCAAAGATGCAGGTGTAACCTGGGAGCAAGGCCGATACGGTGAGTTTGTCCGAACCCACGGCTCACAGCGGCATTTCTGGTTCTCTTCAATCTTCGCGCCGCACCCCACTGATCCCAAGCAGTGTCTTGTGGTCTCAAGCGGAGATGGCAAGGTTTTTAAGTCGAATGATGGTGGTGCAACATGGGATCTTTTTGGCCGTGGTTACACCGGAGCGCGGGTAATGGATATGTCTTTTGATGAGGCGGGCATGACAGTAGCGCTAACTGATTTCGGGCTATGGGCCAGCAGACGAGACGAAGCTTATTTTCGTAGTCTGCAGATTCCCAGGTTCCGGGAGTCTTCGAGCACACACCTCGTGCGCGGCGCAGGTGACGTAATCGTGGCGACAGTGGGAACCTGGCATGATCAATGTATTGCTGTCCGGCAAATGAATGGACGCTGGAAGCTCCACCCGGAGCTCCACGGAAACATGCGGTTTCTTGCAGTGCATCCACGGGATTCTGATTTGATTTACGTCGATGCCTTTCGTTCACTGGATAAGGGAATGACATGGGAGCGTCTCACAAAGCAGGTGTCTGCCATTTCAAGATTATCGATGAACAGGGTTTATGCGCTGGAGAGCAATGATGATCAGTCGAGTTTTGTGCTGGTTTCTGAGGATCGCGGAGAGTCGTGGAGCGCTCATACTCCGCCTGTGCCTGTTGCAAGATCAGGGATAAAAAGCCTGGTGCCGGATGCGCATGATGCTAAGAGGCTTTACCTTGCAACAAACGATGGAGTGTGGGTTTTTGATGGGAAGAATTGGTCAAGGAAAGCCGACAAGGAGGGCCTAATGCGAGATCGCTTCGGTCTCTGCTATGTGAGCGCACTCGTTGCGGATCCTTCAAGGCCAGGGCGGCTTTTCGCGGGTAAGGCTGCCCCCGGGAGGGGGTTGTCTAACGGGGTCTTCGTCTCGAATAATGGGGGCGAGACTTGGACGGATATCACCGGCAATCTTGGCAGCGAGCTCTATGTCTGGTACCTGGGATTGGATACGGGGGGCGCTGCTTTGTATGCCGGCACTGACCGTGGTTTGCTGCGACTCAGGTTGGACTCTGAACAAAAGTAGAGCACTCGAGAGCATCTTTGACTGGGCGCAGACGCTGGCGGCCAAGGGTTTCCTCGAAGCCGAGAACGGATTGTCCTGGATCGCCAACCGCAGAGCGCATGGTTATAAGTCCTGCTCTTCATGGCTCGCACTGTGATCATTCTGCTGGTCGTCAAACCCGACTTCTCGAAACTCAACACACTTGGAATACAGCAGAGCCAACCAGCATAAGCAGAAAGTTTTACCTATCAATAGCATAAGCAGGATTCACCTTTCACCAGAGGAGTTACATCTGACAATAAGCACAAGGCCTGCGTTATTGGCGCAGAGATTGCGCCTTGTTTCGTTTAGTGCTAGCTTAATCATCTAAAATTCACATAAAATTCACAGTTTTATTGCCAGATAGCGTTATATTTCAGAACATTGCGAAAATTAAAAAACATTTTCCGGATATTGCTAAGGAGGAGAAAATGAAGACTGCCAGTCGGTTGTTAATAGCTGCACTGCTTACTATCTGCGCGAGCCCGGCGTTTAGCGCGCTGACGTTCAGCTATATTGGTTCGTTTGGGAAACCCCCATCGCGAGCGCCCGGAATGATGAATTACCCGTCAAGCGTGGCTGTCGACAGCGCTACGGGTAATGTTTTTGTCATGGATAAGTGGTTTCATCGCGTGCAACGATTTGATGCGGACGGAAACCCTGTCAAGCAGTGGCAGTGTATCGATGGGCATGGCATCGAGGTAGATTCAGCGCGAAGTTTCGTCTACGTCGCTGTACCAGCGCTGAATAAAGTCAGGCAATACGACTTCAACGGTCGGCTTCTCGCCGAATGGGCCGGAGATGTCACCCCTGATGGTTCTTTCAAGAATCCACAAGACATTGCCATTCATCCAACCTCAGGCAATGTCTATGTCTTGGATAGCGGTAATTTCAAGGTCCAGATTTTAACGCCTGGCGGCAACTTTGTGGGCGCTTGGGCTGGAACCTGGGATCGGCCCTTTGGAATCGCCTCTGATCCAAACAGTGGTCTTATCTACATAGCAGAGACCGCCAAGTACAAGATCCATGCCTACACGCACGAGGGCGTACTAGTGAATTCCTGGGGCAAGCGGGGCTCGCTTCCCGGTGAGATGGCGTGGCCGCGTGGTCTGGCGGTAGGTGGAGACGGATCTGTTTATGTCGCTGATACGGACAATGAGCGCATTCAAAAATTCGCACCTAATGGCACCGTCCTTGATGTTTTCGAAGGACCCAAAGACCTGGTACATGGCAGCTTTCATGTGCGCGACGTCGCAGTCAATACGAACACTGGTGCAATATATGCAGTAGCAGCGTACCAGCAGCGCGTGGATAGATTTTCAAAGGACGGTAAGTACGAGATTTCGTGGGGCAATTTGGAAAGGGATGGAGAATTCCTGAATCAGCCCAAGGGTCTTGCGCTAGATCCAACTACGGGCGATGTGATTGTAGCGGACATGGGGAATCATGTTGTCAAACGCTTTTCGGGCGCAGGGGTTTTTTTGAGCAAAATTGGTGAGCCAGTCGGTGTTGCTCGTAATGAATATTCGCTTACATTTGCCCAGGCGATAACAGTGGATGATGAAGGTTTCACTTGGGTGCTGCATAACGGTATTTGGTATCCGGACATGCCGCATTGGGCCAGCTCAATGTATGTGCGCCGATTCAAAAATAATGGCCGATTTGTCTCCGGATTCACAGACTCCTCCATGAACGAGGGTATGAGTGGCATTGCTGTTGTTTCTGGTCTGTCTGGTCCTGAAAGTGTTTTTGTTTCAAATACTCAACAAAACGAAATCCAGCACTTCAGCCCATATGGCAAGATGATAAATACGATTGGCAAGGGTCTTCTCAAGAGCCCTGGCGGCGTGCTCTACGATCCTCAAGATTCTTCGCTGATCGTTGTCGATATTGGCAACAATCGGATAGTACGCTTCAGCGCATCCGGCGCGCTGGTGGGAAGCTGGGGAAGCTTTGGTGCTAATTCAGGACAGTTCAAATTTATAAGCGCAAATACGGCCGCGACAGATAGTTTGGGAAATATTTATGTCGCGGACGGTGGCAATCATCGTGTCCAGGTATTCGACAGGGTGGGCGCCTATATGGGTGAGGTTTCTGGGGATGTGACAGGTACTTCAGCTCGATTCCGATGGCCTTCTGCGGTTGTGGTCAAAGGCAACACCTTGTATGTTCTTGACACTGGGGGCAACCAGGTCGACATGTTTTCGATACAGCATTAAGACGTTAAGAAAAGAAAAAATATATTTCATTCGCAGCGCGTCAGGGTGAGCGAAGCGATGGCGCGTAGTCCCCAGTAGCAGAGTTTCGCGAGGCGTTGAGCCATTATTGTGGCAGTTCTCAGCCGCAGGGCGGCGGGGCCTGCGAAGCAGAACAACGCGCCGTGCCTGAGTACGCGAGAGGGAGTGGGAAGTCCGTGGCCCTAGAACTCATCAACCACTGCTGCGAGCTAAAGAGAGCGAAGCGCTGGAGCGCAGTATGTGATTTGCGCGGCTTGGCGGACAAAGCAGCCATCGTGCAGCCGTAATGACATTGTTGCCGAGTGTACTTGGCGTCTTTAGAATGTCACGCTCAACCGTGAGACGGTGTGGTCGCGAGTGTGTCCTTGATCATAGAATAAAGGGGTGATTGCGGATGATTTGGAATCGGAGTGTCGCAGCTTCTGCGGGCTGATCTAAGCCTGCTCATTGTGGAGCAATCCACTCCTGATAGCGTAGATTTATGGCCGTGTCGCACATAGCATGACGCTGAGGAATTCAATTTCAGCGGAAGCATCGCGAAATCGTCGCGCTAGCCGTGGAATCACGCCAGCCAAATATTGGTCATCGACGCGTACCAGCGGTTTGACTTGGACATTCTCCCACCCAAGTTCGCGCAATATTTTGACATATTCACCCGGACGAACCCTATTGGGCGAGCCTGCGAACCGGAATAGGTTATAGATAAAGTCGCTATACCTGTAAATATTCAAAGGATCTATGTCACGTATCCAGCGCGTATGGGTGCTCAAGTCGATTTCGGCGATCAGTACGGCGCCTGGTCGAACAGTGCGCGTCAGGCGCGCAAAGGTTGCCGGGATGTCGTCAAAATGCTCGAATGCGGCCTGGCTGAATACGGTGTCAATTCCTTCATTGGCAAATGCCGTAATGTCGAAATCACCGCGGACAACGTAATTTAGGCGATCATTGGATCCAGCCAACGTCAGATCGAGTTGCTGTGAAAGGAGACTGATTTCATCTTCGGCAGCACCATCGCGGTGCATTTTTGCAAAGAGCGCATCGTAAAGTGCCTTTGGTACTGTTGCCACGAGATTATTGACATCAAGCGCGTTGTACTTCCGAGCACCGCGTAAGAGCGTGATGAGACCAGCGCCGAGATCTGCGCCAGGACCAAGTTCAAGGATAGCGCGGTTCTCAAGAGAGACAGGCGCGCCAACATACTCTGACAGCGTCTCTGTCCAGCGATCGACCACTGAATAATCGTAATCAATGGCGCGGTCGATCTCGCTGACAGGAAATGGTCGCGGGCTGCGATAGCCTTGGATGGCATGGCGTATCTTGTTCAGAAACAATATGCAGAAACCCGCTATGTGATAGAAGCTGTTGTGGGCGGTCGGCAAATGAACGGTGCGCAGTTCGGTCATAGTGATGTCATCTGAGGTATTTCATGGCTACTTTGGCCCATCGGAGGGTCGTTCCGGGCCACTGTTCTTTGGCATCGCGCCAACGCTGATCGTCTTGGTAGCTTCGCCGCGCACCAATGCACGGCGGTATGCCAGACGCGCGCGCCCAATCTGCCAGGCACGCTGCGGAAGTCCAACCAATAGATCGCCAACGGCAAGCAATATTTGGCGCATCGACGTGCTTGTGCCGGACAGCTCGTAACCGTAATGGCGCAGGTGGTTTGCGGCCATCAATTCGTAAAGCCGAACATCGTCGCTGGAAAGATGTTTACGCCATTTTGCAGTATTCGATGGATCAATTGCACCGAATATCAGCCTTGAATGATGCTCGCCGATATATTTTCCGCTGGTCTTATGGAACTCGAGCATGGCGGGTTCGAATGCGATACCCAAAAACCTGCATATAGAACGCACAACTGTATCTGGGGAGGCAACCAGGTCCTCATAGCGCAGAGTCAGCGCCCTGTCGGACGGTAGTTTCGCCAGGGCACGTTCGATGCTGCGCAGTTTATAGTGCCAATCCAATGCCATGGCCGTGGGGTGGTTTTTGGATGCATCCATCTTGCGCCAGCTATCGAATACGTCTCGCCCGTCGCGAACAATATGTATGAACCTGGCGCCAGGGAAGAGCTCATGCAGCAGTTGCACAGACCCGAAGAACAAGCTTTTGTCACCCCAGAGCGATTTGCCTTCACTCTGGGCAAAGCTCGAAAACATGGCATTGATGACTTCCGCCAGCATAACTGAGCTTTTGACTGCTAACTCGTTTAAAAACGGTGCCGCATCGAAATTCCACAGGCGAAACTGTTCGTTTGCGCGCAGGTAATTCACAAGCCGTGAGAGTGCCTGGCCTTCTATCGGCTTTTTGATATTGTTTTTGTTCAGCAGGGGGGTGAGGAAACGGGCCTCCTCGGGAATCGCTATTTCCGGGTGCGCGTTGAGAATCAGGCGCAGTAATGTGGATCCGGACCGTTGAGTGCCCACGATGAAGATAGGGGCTGCGCCCGTTGTCATGATCGCTGTCCAATCCGTAAGGAGCCTTGATGGTCAAGCATTGGTACCGAGCGCCTCGACTATCATCATGACTGGGTGAAGAGCGCAATGTGCTGCTGGGTTACCGCGTCCCAGCTGAACTGTGTATCCGCCCGCTGTTTTGCCCGCTGGGCTTTCTCCGCGAGGACTTCGGGATTTGCCAAAGCCTGCTCAATGGTTTCCTGCAAGTGTTCCGTATCGCCTTGGCGAAAAGTTAGCGCTGTGTCTTGTACGACATACAGGTTTTCTTTGATATCTGAGCAGATGACGGGGGTTCCGAGGCCCATGTTCTCCAGGATAACGGGAGAGAGGCCCTCAACATCAGAGGGCTGGATATAGGCGTATGCATACCGCATCAGGGCATTCGCATCAGCTCCATAGATGAAGCCGGGGAAAATGATCCTCGGGTCCTGGGTCGAGCGTATACGGGTCTCGAAGTCGGACGGATTGGGACTTCCGCCAACCAAGACCAGTTTCTTGCCGGTGCTGACGCGCTCAAATGCCGGCACCAGGTACTGCAATCCCTTGTCCGGGATGAATCGCCCTACAAAAAGGAAATAATCCTTCGGCTTGAGGTCCAGGCGAGCGAGGATGTCAGAGCCCTCAACATTAGTTGTAACTTCGCTGCCAAAAGGGATGAAATCGAACTTCTTTTTGAACTTCTTTTCAAAGATCTCCCTGACAAAGATGTTGTCGAAGATTACAAAATTTGGCACATGTGCCGTGATGAATGACGACAGGTAGAGGTAGAGCTTGCCGTACCAAGACCATTTATCGCGCTTCCAGTCAACGCCATCCTGGCTAATGAACACCTTCTTGCCTGCCATCCGCAGCGGCAGCGCCCAGATACTGTTGCCGCCGTTCTGGATATGCACGACCTCGCCGGTATTATTCCAGATGATGTGCCATGTGGCTTTGAGGGAATGCAGCAGGGTATCGAAGCCCTTGCGTCGTACGGTAGTTAAACTGACGACATTGATCCCTCTGTACTGATGTGGTGCAGGCGCGCCACCCTCGTACACCCGGTTGTAAGCGGTAACCTGGAACCCGCGTTGTGCAAGTCGAGTAAACAGCTCTTCACCAAACTTGTCTGCACCCGCACACCCTGCTGTCGGAGGGATGGAACGGAATCCGAACGCGGCGATTCGCTTCTGCATGGTGCTTCGGCTAACAGGCCTAACGAGGCGTGCTATAGATAATCAGGGTAGTAGCTGTCAAGGTATTCCTTGAGGGCGACCTTCCAGTCGCGCATGTTATTCAGGCCTCTCAAGGATAATTTTTTATTGATCAGTCTTTCGGAATCTGGTCTGGCGGCGAAATATTCTTTTTTGAAATAATCCGACGATACCTCATTGATCTTGATCTTTTTATCGAGGCCAAGAATAGAAACCAGCTCTTTGGCAACTTCTAACCGGCTTGTCATGCCTTCACATACCATATTATATAGCCCCCAATATTGGGCCTCTAAAAGTTTCCGCACATTCAGGGCAAAATCGTGCGTATAGGTTGGGGTACCGAGTTTGTCCGTAACAATATGCAATTCCTTCTTCCCTTCCTTGATTTGCTTCATTATTTTCTGGATAAACTTTTTATCTTTCTTGGGCCCTCCGCCCATCATCCAGCCTGCACGGCAGATGAGGTGCGCCGGCGAATTGTGCGCTACATACAGTTCGCCAGCGTATTTCGATCTTGCATAATGACCCAGGGGATTGGGAAGATCCCAATCGTCATAAAGTTCCTGTTTTCCATCAAAGATACCCGCGGTGCTGATATAGAGGAGTGGAATGCCCAGATTCTTGGAGATATACACCCCATTTTCCACGGAAATGGTGTTCGTGAGGTACGTGGCATCCGGGTTCAATTCGCAGAATTCCAGGTCGGTGTAAGCGCCAAGATGGAATAGATAATCCGGCTTAAAATCCAGAACGTCTTTGCGGTAGGCTTTGTAGTCTCTGAAATCGCAGTAACTGAGCCAGGTATCATTTACGTCAATATCCGTGCATTTTAATTCGTATCCATCCCTGAATTGCTTGTAAAAGGCCTCGCCAAGCATACCGCCACAACCAGCAATGTATATTTTTTTCATTACTTCTTCCCCTGTCGATTCGATGAAAACAAAATTTGTTGCTTTCTGAATTATCTGGAATGCGAGTTCGCAGTTACTTAGAGGTTGAATACCTCAATCTTACTGAATATCGGGCGGACTTATTTTATCAGGTGATATAGTTGGCGCCCAAAGACTGATAAAGCCGCAGCATGTCTTGTGTATATCGGGCAGGAGTAAAGGCAGTAGCCACATAGGCGCGGGCCTGTTTTCCTATCTCAGCAATTCTACCATCGGGCAGCCCATTAGTATGAGCCAAACGTTCCGCAAGTGCATCGGCATTGCCGCTTTCAAACAGGTACCCGGTCTGCCCCTCCAGCACCATTTCGGGTATGCCCCCGATGTTCGCTGCAATTACTGGCTTTCCGCTGGCATAGGCCTCAAGGATGCTCATGGGGGCATTTTCGTACCATTGGGACGGCAGGACGATTGCCCGGGCTTCGCGCAAAAGCATCTTGAGATCTTCGCCCGCACAATACCCCATGAACTCAATACGGGGAGATGAAGCGGCGAGGTTTATGAGCCTGTGCTCATCGGGTCCGGTGCCGGCGATTCGCAGTCGGACATTGGCCTGGATGGCGGCTTTGATGAGTGTCTCCACGCCTTTTTCCGGCGCGAGTCGTCCGAAATAGAGAAAGTAATCGCCTGGCTTGAATTGAGGTATGTATTCATCGGCGCGGACAAAATTGGGAATATGCACAAATTTCTCTTCAGGCCATCCCCACTCAGTAAATTTTGTGCGGAAGAATTGGCTGGGCACAATGATCTTATCGAGATTCTTACGGTAAAGTCTAAAGAGCTTATGCGCCATGGATTCCACCGCGACCAGCGCGCTGACAGCGAACGAATCCTGTACACAGCGATGTATAGCGACGTGCAGCAAATTGCCGTGTTTACACCGCTCGCATATACCGTTGCGGTTCAGCATTTTATAGGCTGGGCAGGCCAATTTAAGGTCGTGCGCCGTCATTACCGTTGGTATGCCGCGTTCGTGGAGTAAACTCAGAACAGAAGGCGAAAGGTGGTGGTAGATACAATGAGCGTGCGCAACATCAGGAATGAATTTGTCGAGGAGACGGCTGAGCTTTTTTCGTGCCTCAAAAGAGTAGATGACCTTGCTGGCCATGACAATTTTTCCCCAAGGGTTATAGGCGTGGCCGAACTCCAGCTCATCAACGAAATATTCAGACCACGGGGAGATGCTATTTCTCGGATGCTGCATGGCCAATACAGCGGTTTCCCAACCAAGCTTTCTGAATAGCTCATCATGATCAAGAAACACGGCGTCTGCTCCACCTCGCCGGTAGTGATAGGTGTTTAAGGACAGCAGTTTCATGTATTTAGTTGATTATCAAACAGTTAAACCATATGCTACGTTGCAATTATATGCAGGTTTCTTCCAAAATGCGTGATGTGATTTAATCCACAGATATCAATGCGATTGGTTGTGAAGCTAATGCCTCCGAGATTGAGGTGTTCACAAGATCAAGCTTTCAGATCTGAACTGATTTCTTCGAAAATTTCCGCATTCAATAATTACAAACGTAGTTGTTAAGCATTATTATCAAACCTGCGTCAGCAATCACATATTTTCACGCAAGTTATATCACCTTCATTATTCTGAACTACATCCTGAGCCGAGGTTGGAATCATGCATTCCGCAAGTGAAAGCAATCAATTTATCTGGAAGACAAGCTCTGGTATGTGGGCGTTTGTATTGGCAATAGCTGTGCTGCTCGGCATTACATTCTATGCTGGCATCAGAGAAATGATTCGTTTCTGGGATGTGCGAGAGGAATATAGCCATGGGTATATGATTCCTTTTATCACTGCCTTTCTGTTATGGCAGAGGAAGAACATTCTGGATCGAACAGAATTCTCCGGCTCTTGGGCTGGTGTGATGCTCGTATTGTTTGGTTATGTGCTTTTTGTCTTGGGCACCCTGAGCACGATTACGACAATTGTTCAGTATGCATTTCTCGTTGTTATTATTGGTACAGCGCTATCAATTACGGGACGAGACGGAATCAGGCCAATCCTGGTTCCACTGCTGTTTCTTGTTTTCATGATTCCTCTCCCCAGTTTTTTTCTTAATAACCTTTCATCGCAACTACAGCTGATTTCCTCCGAACTGGGAGTGGCGGTGATACGAGCGTTCGGTATCAGTGTGTTTCTGGAAGGCAATGTCATTGATTTGGGCTCATATAAACTCCAGGTTGTCGAAGCATGCAGCGGTTTGCGTTATCTGTTCCCATTGATGAGCTTGTCATTCATCTGCGCCTACATATTCAGGGGCGCGTTCTGGAAACGGGCCATCATTTTCCTGTCCAGCATCCCCCTTACGGTTCTGATGAACAGTTTCCGGATCGGCGTGATTGGAGTATTAGTAGAATATTGGGGGCCGGCACAGGCAGAGGGATTTCTGCACGATTTTGAAGGCTGGATTGTATTCATGGCCTGCTTCGGAATTATCCTGATTGAGATATGGCTATTGGCACGAATCGGGAAGAACAAGATGTCATTGCGCGATGCTTTCAGCATTGATATGCCAGATCCCGTCCCCAAGGACGCCGAGATACGCAAACGCCAATTGCCGAAACAATATCTGGCGGCAGGCGGGTTGTTGCTGGTTGCCGCGATATCGTCGTTTTTTCTCGCCGCGCGCGCGGAGATTCAACCGCCGCGCGCTGATTTCGCTTCTTTCCCCATGAAACTTGGCAATTGGCAGGGCAAGAGCAGCAGCATGGAAAAGATTTACCTCGATGCGTTGAAGCTGGATGACTATATCCTGGCGGATTATGTGAAGGATGGAAAAAGCTTTACCAATTTTTATGCGGCATATTATGCCTCTCAACGAACAGGTGAGTCGGCGCACTCGCCACGCTCGTGTATTCCGGGCGGGGGCTGGCGAATTACCTCGCTTACGCAGCATCTAGTGGATGGCGCCATCTCAGGAGGCGCGCCTCTCCGGGTTAACCGACTGGTAATACAGAAAGGGGATCATAAGCAACTGGTGTATTACTGGTTCCAGCAGCGCGGGCGGGTGATTACCAATGAATACATGGTGAAGTGGTATCTATTCTGGGATGCGTTGACGCTCAACCGCACCGATGGAGCGTTGGTACGTCTGACCACGATGATCCCGCCGGGCGGAGATGTCGCCGCGGCGGACAAGCAGCTCGCGGAATTTACCGGGGAGGTTGTCGGGAGGTTGAAGGAATATATTCCGGATTAGCAGGCTGCTGAAAAACACGTCGTCACCCCGGCGGAAGACGGGATCCAGAATATTATAATGATTGAAATCAGTAATAGGCTGTTGCTGCCCGGGGTGCAGCCAAACCCGCTGCACCCGCTCGGCGGCGCGAACATACGTTAAGTATGTTCGCGAAAACTCCGTCTCGCCCGGCTTTCGCCGGAATGACGGGATTGGATATTTTTTGACTTTTTCAGCAGCCTGTTAGGGAAGATGGTATCGCGCGCCTTGCGCGCGATGACATAAACGGCACTGGATTCCCGCTTCCGCGGGAATGACAGTCCAGATTAAAGCAGGGTGCGTACCATGCGCTCCTGGCTCCTCCTGCGAGGGGGGTGAGGGTGAAAAGCCGTGCGATTACACGGTGTTGCGCCCCTCACCCTAACCCTCTCCCCGGAGGGGAGAGGGGTTATTGAGATGGGTTCTATACTTCGAAGGGCGTACCCGAGAACAAGATAATCGAATGACTTACCTGCTCACCCTCATCACCGCCATGGTTGTCAGCATGGTGCTCATTCCGCTCATGGCGCGGTTGGCGCCGCGCATCGGGATGGTTGACCGCCCCGAGGCGCGTAAGGTGCACGTCAAGCCGATTCCGCGCGCCGGCGGGGTGGGGATCGTGCTGGGTGCGCTGGTGCCGCTGGTGCTGTGGTTGCCGTTCGATGACCTTTTTGTTGCCTATCTGTTCGGCGCGCTGGTGCTGCTCGCCTTCGGCGCGTGGGACGACATCCAGGAGCTGGGTCATTACGTCAAGTTCATCGGCCAGTTCGCGGCGGTGATCGCGGTGGTGTATTACGGCGATCTGTACGTCACGCAGTTGCCGTTCATGGATGCCGGGCTTTCGGAATCCGCCGGCAGGATTTTTACCGTCATCGCCATGGTGGGGATGATCAACGCGGTCAATCATTCCGACGGGCTCGACGGCCTGGCGGGCGGGATGTCGCTGCTGAGCCTGAGCGCGATGGCTTACCTGGCTTACCTGTCGGATGGGGAAGGGTCTTTCCTGATTATTGTCGCGCTGGCGGCGCTCGGCGGGATTGTCGGTTTCCTGCGTTACAACACCCATCCCGCGACCGTGTTCATGGGCGATGGCGGCAGCCAGTTTCTGGGTTTCACGGCGGGGTTTCTGGCCGTGTATCTGATGGAGCATGTCAACACCGCCGCCAGCCGCGCGCTGCCGGCGCTGCTGCTGGGCCTGCCGATCGTGGACATCCTGGCGGTGTTCGCCCAGCGCATTTATCACGGCATGAACTGGTTCCGCGCCAGCAAGAACCATATTCATCATCGCCTGCTGGCGCTCGGCTTCGATCACTACGAATCGGTGGTGATCATCTATTCGGTCCAGACCCTTTTTGTTGTGAGTGCGTTGTTCATGATGTATGAATCGGACACGCTCATCCTGTCGCTTTATCTCGGGGTCTGCGCACTGGTGTTTGCGTTCCTGATTGTCGCGGAGAGGAACAAGTGGCGCGCACACCGGTCGAAGCGCCGGACGGGTCTGGCGAAGATTGTGGACTCGATCAAGAAACACAGGCTGTTCGCCACTATTCCGATGCGTTTCGTGTCAGTGGCTATCCCGGTGCTGTTCGTTGTCATCGGGCTCATAGCGTCGGAAGTGCCGCGCGACCTCGGCGTGGTATCGGCCATCCTGGCGGCAATCCTGCTGTTGTATCAGGCGTTGCAGCGCGACAAGGACACCACGGTGCTGCAAGTTGTCACTTATGTGACAGCGGCTTTTGTCGTCTATCTCCAAACCCGGTATTGCCGCCACTGGGAACCGTTACTGGATACC
>MEWP01000024.1:0-215 GCA_001775395.1 candidate division Zixibacteria bacterium RBG_16_53_22
GTACGGGGCCCCGCTGGTGGTGACGCTGGAAGCACCGCTTTGAGTCCAGGCGGCCAGCCAGCCGGTGCCCCCGGACCAGTCGCCGCTCTCAAAATCGTCCTCGATGACGTCGCTGACGTCCACCACCTGTATATCATCGACGTAGAAATAGTCGAAGGTGCTGGACAGATTGGCCTGCCAGGCAATCCAGAACTGGCTGGTCAGGGAAAAGGCGG
>MEWP01000024.1:236-20779 GCA_001775395.1 candidate division Zixibacteria bacterium RBG_16_53_22
GATAGACGTTGTCATCATCTCCATTGACCCAGGTATAGACCACCGTCCAGTCGGTGCCGTTTTCACTGACGAGTAACTCCGCCGTTTCCCCGGCTTCGAAAGAGTTGGCCTTGGCCCAGAACCGGAGCCTGACGTTAGTGTGACCGGAGAGGTCGACCGACCGGCTGGCGTATCCCGTATTGCTCTGCAGCAACATGTGATAGCTTCCTTCGTACGGGGTCCCGCTGGTGGTCACGCTGGAAGCACCGGTTTGCGTCCAGTCGGCCAGCCAGCCGGTGCCTCCGGACCAGCCGCCGCTCTCGAAATCGTCCTCGGCTATCGGCCGGGATAAATCGTCGTTAAATATCCACAGTACCTCGATATTGTCCACGTAAAAATAGTCGGTCGTGCTGCCCATATTTGCCTGGAAGGCAATCCAGAACCGGCTGGTGAGTGAATAAGGGGACAGGTCTATATCGTAGAAATAGTAAACGTTATTATCGTCGCCGTTAATCCAGGTATAGACCACCGTCCAGTTGGCGCCGTCCGGGCTGATGAGGGCCTGCGCCGTTTCACTACCTTCGAAAGAGTTGGCCTTGGCCCAGAAGCGGAGCCGGGCGCTGGGCCCGCGGACGTCCAGGGAGCGCTTCACGTACCCCGTATTGGACTGCAGCATCAGGTGATAGGTCCCCGCGTAAGGAGTGCCGGTGGTCACCACGCTGGAAGCGCCGGTGGGCGTCCAGTCGTCAATCCAGCCGGTGCCCCCCGCCCAGCCGCCGCTCTCGAAAGTTTCGGTAACGATGGTCTGCCAGCCGTTACATACCGTAATATCCGGCGTCAGTCCGTTGATGGACTCGCCCAGCGTGTAGCTGACGCTGTCCCCGGGGGAAGTCAGCAGGCCGGTCAGGCCGTCATCGGTCAGTCGCCAGATGGCGTGCTCCACCCCGGCGTCGGAGGAATACTGCTCGTCCATCGTGTGCCCGTAAATTCGCGAGCCCAGCAGGCTGGTCCCCACGCTGGTAAGAAAAGGGGCCACGACCATCATCCCGATGGTGACGATAACCAGGACGATAAGGAGGGCCTGCCCCTTCTCACCGTTGCTATTACGGTACCGGGCGCAGATAGACTTCATATGTCCCATTCTGACTTACACCCCATCTTCCAGTCGGTGAAGAAGTTATATCCATCGTGACCAGGCGGCCCTGGACGGCGAAATCGATGTCGGTGATGTTTTGCGCCAGCGTCCGGTTGGAAGAACCCGCTACCCGGTTGAGCCTCGTTCCCTGCGTTGCGTAGGTGATGGTGACGTTGTCGTACCGTTTCAACACCAGTTGACTCCCCCCCGTGGCCGATACGGACATTTGCCCGTCGATGTTGAACCAGTGGGCGGCGTTCTGGAGCTCGTGCATGGCCGTGACGCTATCGTTACCGTACTCGGGAACGGTGACGAACTGATGTAAAATCGCGCTTGAGGAACCCACGATAACCCCCAGTATCGCCATACTCACCATCACCTCAACCAGGGTAAATCCCCGTTGGCTCTTCATGACCGGTTCCCTTTATAGTCCCGGATGGTCAAAATGAGATTGCCGTCGCGGGAGATATTGGCCGTTATCTTCTGAATATTGGAGTTCGCCCCCGGGACGGCGGACACCCCGACGGAGATAGCGTAACCCGGAGGCGCCGCTACCGTGGGATAGGTGGAGGCACCCGGGTCGTAAGCGTAGCTCTTGGTATATTCGAGCTGGGTGCGGGCCAGGCTCTGGACCACCACCTCTTCGTCATTCTCACTGACACCCAGGGAACCCGTCGCCAGTGCCCCCGTCAGGGTAAGCACCGCCGTTCCCAGCAAGGCGACCGCTGCTAAAGACTCGACCAGGCCGATGCCCTTTTCGCAGCGCAGGGCCTTGAGTTTTTTTTTAATCCGGTACATCATCCCCAGCCTTTTGAGCACCCGGTATCCCCGCCTTAGTGCACCGTCTGTAACATCGAGTACAAGGGCGTTATCATCGAAATACCGATATAGCCGACGGCCACCGCTATCAGTATCATCAGGGAGTTTTGAACAACGGAAATCAGCAGATGGACCTCCTGCTCGATGTTCTTTTCATACAAATCAGACAGGCTCGCCAGAACGGATGGTAACGAGCCGCTTTTCTCCCCGATGACAGCCATTTCCACCAGTAACTCGGGAAAGATACCCAGCTGGGCCATCGGCTGAGATAGCCCCTGCCCCTGGATAAGCCTTTGCCGGACCTCTATCAAGGCGTTGCGGATAACCCTGTTGCTCACCGTCCCGATAACGCTGGTCATTATTTTGGGGAGCGGAACCCCGGCCTCCAGCAGCAGGGACATGGTGCGACAAAGCTGGTTCATGTCACGCAATAAAACGATATGACCGATTCTTGGAATCTTTAAAATCAGCCGGTCAATGACCACGCGCCCGCCCGGTAGCTGAACCAAACCGACGAGAAGAACGAAGAAAGTGAATAGCCCGCCCAGAAGGTATAACTTGTAATCGGTAAAGATACCGGCGATAGCGATGAGCGACCTCGTAGTCCAAGGTAGTTCGGACCCGAGCGAAATAAAGAGTCGGGTTAATGGAGGAAAGGCAACATTGATGATGATGGTAACCACGGCGATGGCCATCAAGGTTACCAGTAAGGGGTAGGCCAGGGCCCTGGTTATCCTGGCCATTTTTTCCCTGTTTTTCTCCAGGTACCCGGCTGCCTGCCGGAGGGCCGCCACCAGGTTGCCCGTATGCTCACTGGCTTTTATTATCTGGCGGTAAACTTCCGGAAACACATGGGGATACTTATTCAACGCTTTATCAAAGGAGCTGCCGCCCTCGAGCTCAATTCTTATACCTGATATCGTCTCTTTCATGGCGGTCTTGTGTTTTTGTTTCGTGATTAAATTCAAAGCCGTAATTATCGGCATCCCGGACTCGAGGAGGGTTGCCAGCTGGTAAGAAAATTCAATCACTTCACGTTCTTTTATACTGAAAAGACTGGGAAATAATCGTTCCAGAGCCAGTGTTTTGCGTATCTCTTTTAGCTGGAGAACGCGAGGATATCCGGCCCCGTATAACAGTCCTTCCGCGATGGCTTCCGAGGAAGCATCCAGGGTGCCCCGCACAATTTTTTTATCGGCAGTATATGCTTCGTACCTGTATTCCATAACTCTTAACCCGATTCGCTTTTTCCAGACTAGTAGATGATGGAGAATACGTTACGCAGTACCTCGCTGACGGAAGTAATACCCTCTTTAACCTTGAGCATCCCGTCTCTTTTTAACGTGGTCATATTTTCACCGAGTGCCTTCTCCTTGATTTCGTTGGCACTGGCATTGTCAAGGACCATCTTCCTGATTTCCTCGCTCATTACCAGGATTTCAAAGAGCGCCGTCCTGCCACGATAACCGGTCCCGGCGCAAAGATTGCAGCCCATACCTTTAGAGAGTGTCTGGGGCTTCTCGTTTATTTCCTCTTCATATGCCGCCGATTCCTGCACGGTTGGCCGGTATGAGGTCCGGCAACCGGAGCAAACACGACGGACCATTCGCTGAGCGATGGTACCCACCAGCGTGGAGGATATCAGGGAGGGTTCAATGCCGAGGTCTCTGAGACGTAAAAGGACGGAAATAGCGTCATTAGCATGAATGGTGGAGAGCACCAGGTGCCCGGTCATGGCAGCTTGAACGGCCGTATTCGCCGTGTCTTTATCCCGTATCTCTCCAACGAGGATAATATCAGGGTCCTGCCGCAAAATGGCGGTCAGGCCGCTGGAAAAAGTAATGCCGGCTTGTTTGTTTACCTGGCTCTGGCTTATTTTTTCGAACCGGTATTCTATCGGGTCTTCAATCGTCATGATGTTCCGCTCGTTCTTATCGAGCTGGTTTATCGATGTGTAAAGGGTGGTCGTCTTACCGGAACCGGTCGGGCCGCCTACCAGGATGATACCGAACGGACTGTTTAACATAGCTTGAAACCTGGTCAGGGAGTCCGGCAGCAACCCCAGCTGCGGCAGGGAAAAAATAGAGAGTGACTTGTCCAGAATACGCAGCGTGATTCTCTCTCCGAATGCGGTCTCGGTGGTAGCCGCCCGTATATCGATTTCCTTGCCGCCCGTGGTGATAGCAAACTTCCCGTCCTGGGGTCGCTTTTGCTGGGAAATATCCATGTCCGCTAAAATCTTGATTCTTGACACCAGCTCCGTATGGATGTGCAAAGGCAGCGAATACATGTCATGTAAAATACCATCGATACGGTAACGGATTCTGAGGTTCTTTTCCTGCGGTTCAATGTGAATATCCGATGCCCTGTCGCGTACCGCCTGCTGAATAACCAAATCCAGGCTTTGAGCCACGGGTGTTTTCGCGATAAACTCAACGGTAGGCCTGGTTTCAATCCCGAGCGCCGCATCATCACGGCCTATTCTCTTTTCAATCTCGGCACCGGACCGGTAATTGATGTCTATGGCCTGTTGAATCTCGGTGGAAATACCCAGCGCCACGTCCACCCTCATCCCGCATTGAGCCTCAATGTCCTTGATGGTACGGATGTCCTGGGGGTCGGACATGACAACTATCAGCGTACCCTCCACGACATCCAGCGGCAGCAGGACATGATTTCTGGCCATTTCTTCCGGGATTAACCTCAGGGCCCTGGCGTCAACGGTATGCCTTTTGACGTCGACGAAGGGTATGCTCAAATATATGCTGAGATTCCTGGCCAGGTCATCAGCCGTGATAGACCCGGCGTGAACCAATATTTCCCCGAGTTTGCCACCCTGCCTGTGCTGGGTCTTCAATGCCTGGTTTAACTCGGTCTCTGAAATGAGATTCTGTTCGACCAGAATCTCACCGAAGCTTTTTTTCTTTTCTCGGCTGGCGGTTACGGCCGGTCCTTGTTTATTCATTCTTTATTCACCACCGTTTTCGGGGAAGACTTGGTTTTTTCCCACCGGTTAATAATCTGCTGCGTTAGTTCCCTTACCGATGAAGCCAGCGGGCTATCGGGGTTTGATATTATCGGCGGATAGGCATCAGACGGAGATTTTTTCCGGACATCGGCGCTGTAAGGTATCATCTCCAGCACGTTTATGCCGAGGCAGGACTCGATAAAATGTTTTAACGTAACCAGCGGAACGTCGGGGATTTTTTCCTCTACATCGATAACCACCATACCTGTCCGTTCAGAATTAACTCCCAGATAATGCAGGACCGTCACGATAGATTTGATATCGGCCAGGGCTTCAATATCACACTCGCTGGCGATAATCGAGAGGTCGGCGTTCTTGAGCAACGTACCCGTTGCAACGCCGGGTTTAAACGGCATATCCACCAGTAAATAATCGGTATCGTTTCCCAGCTTATTGAATAATGAATTGATTTCATCGGAAAACGTGTCACCTATTTCCTCGGGACTTTCAAAAACGCGTACGACCTTAACCCCCGTCTTGTGAACGACGATGGTAAACTCCAGGTCATCCAGTTCGATATTATCGGTTGAACGGTCGGCAAACTCGAGGTTTTGTTCAGGGTTAATGCCGAATCGCTCTGATACGCTGTCCTGATAAGGGCACATGTCTACGATGATGACCTTTTTACCCATCTGGGACATCGCCATGGCTAAACTGATTATCGTGGTAGTCTTGCCTACATTATCCCTGGAACTGATAAACGCGATTATTCTGGTACTGATGACGTTATGCCTGGCAAGCAGGTCATCGACCCTTTTTAATATCTCACCGGGTTTTGCCGGCTTGGCGACGAATTCGTCGGCGCCCATTTTTAATGCCATAGCCCGGTCTATTTCCTGAGCCCTGCCCGAGAGAATTAAAATGGGTAACTGGGCGGTCTTCTCCTCAGAACGCAAACGTTGACAGACTTCCAGTCCATCCATGCCGGGCAGCAGCATATCCATGATAAGCAGGTCAATTTTCCCTTCCCTGGCTTTGGCGAGACCGTCCAGCCCGTTTAACGCGGTGAGGACCTGATAACCGCGTTGCTTTAACACGTATTCTATTAATCTCGTGTTGGACGGGTCATTATCAATTATTAAGACCTTTTTACTCATTCACGCACTCATCGGATTCGCCATTACTTCCATATAAAAGGTGCCATATTAATCCTCGACAACATCTTCAATCAATAGCTCGACTGATTTTTTCTTCTCCCGGACCAGGGAAAGGTCAGCCTTGATATTTGATATTTCAGTGAGTTCATCAATCACGTTGAGGAGGTGTTCACTTTGCTGGTCGATGGTAGTCAGGAACTCCCGCTGCGCTTCCGCATCATCAATCTTGCCTTCAATCAGCAGTTTACTGAACCCGATAATCGATTGAAGTGGAATCCTCAATTTATTCATCAAATCTGACATGTAGGGGGAATGCGCCGGGTCCACTTTACGATAAGCTTCCACGGAGTCCCGGCAAAGTTTCTGCGCCTTTTTCAAGGCTTTCTCCAGAGCTGCCTTTTCCGATTTCAGGCTGTCGACTTCGGCTAAGGCCTGTTTAGACAGCCGACTTTCTTCCTCGGCTTTAACCAGGGCCTCCCTCAAGGCCTTATTCGCCTTTTCTTTAGCCTGGCCCAGCGCCTGCTCGAGGGCTTTCTTCGCGGCCTCGGCCTCCTGTCCGGCTTGATGGCTATCGTCATCAACTCTGGCAGAGGTCTTTTTTGAAGCTTTGCCGGATGTCGCTTTACGGTCATCGACGACCCCGCCGGCGTCATTTACCTGGGTCAAGGCCTGCTCGAGGGCCTTTTTGGCCGCCTCCGCCTCCTGCCTGGCCAGCTGGCATTCCTCCTCGGCCTTCGCCAACGCCTCCTCGAGGGCTCTTTTCGCCTCTTCTTTCGCCTGGGTCAGGGCTTGCTCGAGGTCTTTTTTAGCCGCCTCGGCTTCCCGCCTGACCCGCTGGCATTCCTCCTCGGCTTTGGCCAATGCCTTCCTGAGGTCCTTATTTTCCTGGTCTTTCGGCTGGCTCAGGGCTTGCCCTATGGCTTTTTTCGTCTCTTCCTTCGCCTGGTTCAGGGCCTGCCCGAGGGCCTTTTTCGCCGCCTCCGCCTCCTGCCTGGCCTGCCGACTTCCCTCCTCGGCTTTGGCCAACGCCTCTTCGAGAGCTTTTTTCGCCTCTTCGACTTCGGAAACGGGGCACTTTACGTAAGAACGAAAAACGCAGAAGGATTTTTCAGCATCTTTCTTGGATGGCTCGATGGAATAAAAACTCTCGATGGGGCGCAAATTAAATCCTCCCGCATACCAGATTATCCTTTTCCCGTCTTAACCGGCTAACCGCCTCTGAAGAGTACCGCCCTCGCCGGAGGAACGATAAAATGCAGACCTTTACCAAGTCCGATAATCGAATCATCCCTGATACGATTCCCGACCCTCCTGCTCCATTTATCTACCATGGTCCGATGCCTTCAAAAAGTACTTTGCCCATTAAAATACCGGGCCTTGAAGGCCATTATATGCCGCCCTCAGCGGCTACAACCTGGCTAAGCTCGCTGTTTAGCCGACCATTAGTATCCGGTGGTGGCCTGGGTTACCAATCCGGTTGCATCAGTAGAATATGTGCCCTTGGTTATCTCCAGACGCAAGAAATCCGGATAAAGAACGTTACCGGTAGGAAAGGCGGACATATTAGCGGTGGCCGCCGTCACATTAACCGTGCTTATGCGATTGTAGGCCATCATCGAATCCATCGCTGTCTGGACAATCGATTTCTCGGTACTGGCTCCTTCGGTCTGGCCGTAACCTACCAGACCGGCGACGTTGGGAATTACGATGGCCGATAGTATCGCCAGGAGGGCAAATACGACCAATAGTTCCACCAGTGTGAAGCCGCCTTCGCCGCGGTGAATCTGCCTGATTCTGTTTTTCACGTTTTTCACGTTTTTCCTCCTTCTGTTTTTCCTTGTATCTTCAACACTGAGCTTTTCAAAGTTTCATTTATTACCTCCCGGTCCTTTCTCGAGACTAACATCGTCTTGTACGCTGCCGGCACCGAACAGGGAATCTCCCGGGCCCGAGGTTTGCCGGTTCGCTATTGCTTTTCAGACATTACCCGGTTAGCCTCATGATTTAACTTGTTTATTTCATTCTCGGTAAACAGCCGCCACTTCCTCCTGTCCCGATACTCGTGGAGGTCAAGGTCTTTTTGTTTCAACCAGCGAAACAGGGTACTACGACTAATCCCGACCATTTTGCACGCTTCCGAAGCCAGGTAATAAGTTTCACCGTTTAACGTCATAGGCATGTCATTCGCCTCCAAACTCTTTAGTTATTCCATACATATTCGCTACAAAGTGATAAACGTTGACACTACATGACCTATGTCATTTATAACATTTGCGTATTATCGGGACTACTATGCCTTCCCTGATTTCGTATGCAAGTTTTCCTCTAATTAAAATAATCCGGCTTCCGGCGCCTGCCAAAACCGCCGCCCGGGAAAATATCAGCGATAATCTTTAGAGGTCGTAAAAATTGAGGAAACATGCCCGGCAGGCAAGCCGGTATCCGGAAATATTGCGGGTATCCTGGTATAAATATCAGGGTTAACACCCAATTAAATTTTTATGGCGTAATTTATATTTACATTGATTTCCGAAATTGATAACAGGAGGCAAATCTATGGTTACCCAGACGGTAAAAAACAAACTGAAAACGCGCGGGGGAGAGAAGGCAGAATCGACGAAAAAAGACGATAATTTAAAAATCTTTCATGACACTCTCACCGAAGCCGGGGAGCCGGCCCGTAATCCGCTTAGCGAATTTGTAAGTCAAGCCGAGAAGGCTTACGTCGATTACATGGATGCCGAGCGCCGGGTGGCCAAGGCTTACCACGAAAATGAAATTCAGCTCACCAAAGCTTATAAAAGAGCCGA
The DNA here is from genome assembly GCA_001775395.1 of candidate division Zixibacteria bacterium RBG_16_53_22. GTDB lineage: Bacteria > Zixibacteria > MSB-5A5 > UBA10806 > UBA10806 > UBA10806. The sequence continues at coordinate 9,105 of MEWP01000024.1, forward strand.
GGACCAAACCTACCGGACTTTTGAGGCTGCCGCTCAGAAAGCTCTGGTCAGCCGAGGGGAAGCGATGGCCACGGCAACCAAATCCCGTGAAGATGCGATACGACAGGCTGAAGAAGCTTATAAAAGTAGTGAAGAGGCCGCCAGCCGGGACTATGAAAAGGCCATAAACACCGCTAAAGCGGCGCGTGACAGGAATATGGAGAAAGCCTGGAACGCACGCGAGGAAACCGCCGAACAGGCCTGGCAAATATATGCCAAGATTTCCCGGTAGTCGGTAAGGAAGTATCTTCAAGAAAAAGAGGGGGGCGTAACGCTCCCCTCTTTCTTATTACGGCGGTTCGTCACCGTCATGCCATATTTTCAGACCCGGATAAGATACCGTATTGATTATTGCAGAGATATAAAGCCCTGCCTCAGGGCGATAACTACGGCTTCAGTACGGACATTAGCATTCAATTTCCTGAGTATGGAAGTCACGTGGTTCTTTATTGTCTGCTCGCTTATCCGGAGTTCTGCCGCAATCTGCTTGTTAAGAAATCCCCGGGCGATGTATTGAAGGATTTCCGTCTCCCTGGCGGTAATCGGCGACATTAATTGCTCAGTTTCGGAACGTATTGAAAGCTCCTGAAACTGTTCCAGCACCTGCTCGGCCACTCTGGGCCTCGTTTGGAGGTATTGATTTATCGGGTACTCGCCGCGGGCTACGCGCCGAATGGTCTCAATCATATCATCGGTCCTGACTTCCTTGCTCAAATAAGCCGCCGCCTGAGCTTTAATAGCCTGGAACAGCTGGTTGTCATTGGGATTAGACGTCATGATAATAATACAGATGTTGGGCAGGCGGTTTTTCATCCGGCTGGCCAGTTTAAATCCTGTTTCCGAGGGACCATCGATATCAATAACGGCAACATCCGGAGGAAAATCGTCCAGGGAAAATTCTATACCGTTGCTGAAATCAGCGGAGCTCCTGACCTCAATGTTATCCAGATCGGAAAGTATAAGCTCCATGCCGGTACGAAATAACACCTGCGGGCTGACGATAAGAACGTTGACTTTATTATGTACCTTTACTTTATCAGTTACCATTTCCCGTCCCCAGTAGTTCCCCATAATTAATACAATTAACTATACGTAATTATTACAGTTAATTAAACGGCCGTAATTAACGGCGAATTGAAAATGTATAATAGTCATCTCGGATAAAAGATAGAATATATGCTGGCCACATAGTACAAAGGTAACTGGTATTTTAGTTGGGTGTAATCCCCAATAATCTTGCGAAGGAAATAGCCCGCCTCCGGCGCCGTAAGACTCTCTTGACATCTTATGGCAGGTAGTCATAGACTATAATGGCTTAATCGGAATACGAGGATAGTTACTCATCAAGTGCCCGAACTGGCAGGCTGAAAATCCGGAAAATCGAAGCTCTGTAAGGGATGCGGCGTGTCCCTTTTTTCCTGGCAAAAGCGAAAGGGGGTAAAAATGATTGAAAAAGAGAAGCTGGTGAAAGTTTTCGGGGCTGCCAACGTAAGCTATGAACGAGCGACGTTGGATGAATACTCCAGGGATATGAGCTTTGTTAATACCGTGAGGCCGGTATGCGTGGTAAAGCCGGCAAATGCCGGTGATATACAGAAGATAGTGAACCTGGCGAATGAGACTCTAACGCCGCTGGTGCCGGTAAGCTCCGGCCGTCCGCACTTCCGGGGTGACACCGTTCCCGGCACCGGAGGGGCTGTTATCGTAGATTTAAGTGGAATGAAAAAGATCATCCTTGTCGACCGGGCGCGCCGGGTCGCCATGGTCGAGCCGGGCGTGACCTTCGAGGAACTGATACCCGCGGTGGAAAAAGAGGGGCTGAGGCTCAACATGCCTTTGCTGCCGCGGAAGTCGAAGACCGTTATCGGCAGCATACTCGAGAGAGAGCCGGTAATAATGCCCAGGTATCAATGGGATATATCAGACCCGTTGGCTTGTGTTGAGGTAATCTTTGGAAGTGGTGATGAGTTTAGAACCGGACAGGCGGCCGGGCCGGGTACCATCGATGAGCAGTGGGCAGTCGGGGGAGTGCAAAAAGCGCCGTACGGGCCCGGTACGGCTTCCTGGCACAGGCTTATCCAGGGGGCGCAGGGAACCATGGGCATCGTAACGTGGGCATCGATGAGGTGTGAAATACTCCCCAGTCTTGAAGACCCCTTCGTGGTTGGCTCCTCCAACCTCGATACGCTGCTCGAGCTGTCTTCCTGGCTGATAAGACTGAGAATGGTCAACGAATGCTTTATACTCAATAATACCAACCTGGCGGCTATCTTTACGAAGAAATGGCCCAAGGACTATCAGAACCTTAAGGATGCCCTACCCACATGGACTCTTTTCTATACCGTTGCCGGCTACGAGTATTTCCCGGAAGAAAGGGTTAGCTCTCATATTAAAGGCATCACTGATATTACCCAGCGGTTGGGGGTGGAAGCAGTAAAAGCAGCCGGTGGAGTTTCAACCAATGAAATGTTGAAAGTGGTGCAGCGGCCTTCCGGGGAGCCCTACTGGAAGCTTCGCTATAAAGGGGCCTGCCAGGACATATTCTTTTTAACCATTAATGATAAGCTCGGAGGTCAAATCGGGGTCATGAACGATGTGGTTGAAAAAGCCGGCTACCCCACTTCAGATATGGGAGTTTACATTCAGCCGATAGTACAGGGTACTGGCTGTCACTGTGAGTTCAATCTGTTTTATGACCCCGGAAACCCGAGTGAGCTGAATCGAGTCAGGGAGTTATCCGCCTTAGCCGTCAAGAACTTAATGGCTAAGGGTGCGTTCTTCTCCAGGCCTTATGGTGAAAGTGCCGGGATGATTATTAATAGAGATGCGGCGACCGTCGCTGTTTTAAAAAAGCTTAAGAAGATTTTTGATCCAAACAATGTTATGAATCCGGGGAAAGTGTGCTTTTAAACACGTTAAAAAAGGCAACTTATTATTGAATGAATTCAGGAGGTAGCGAAGATGGCACTGGAACAATATCACGGCGATATGAAGATGTGCTGCCGGTGTTCGGCCTGCAAATTTATACCCATGCAAAGGGTAAAGGGAGCTGACTATTCATACGTATGTCCCAGCATATCAAGGTATAAATTCCACAGCTACTCAGGCGGCGGCAGAGTAAATATCGGAGCGGCGATGTTGGAGAAAGGATTCAACTACACGGATAAGCTCCTCCACATAGTTTATAACTGCCAGATGTGCGGCGCCTGTGATATATCCTGTAAATACGCCATGGACATGGAAGTACTCCTGCCCATCAATGAATTCAGGATAAAGTGTGTCGAGGATGGTCATACCCACCCTGCCCTCGACAAGGTAATCAACAGCCTGCGGAAGCAGGGCACCATGGTGCCCGGCGCCAGGGGCAAGCGCGCCGCCTGGGCCGAAGGACTGGGCCTGAAAGACGCCACCAAAGAAAAGGTGGAGGTCTACTATCATGTCGGCTGCCTGGCGAGCTATGACAAGGATATGCAGAAGCTGGCCAAGGCGACGGTCAAGATACTGAAGAAAGCCGGAGTAAACTTCGGCATCGGCTACGAGAACGAGACCTGCTGCGGCGGCCGGGCCTTCCAGATGGGCTATAAAGAAGACTTCCTAAATCAGGCCAGGAAGAACATGGAAATGCTCAAGAAGGCCGGCGTGAAAACGCTGGTAACGGGCTGTGCCGACGGCTATCAGGCCTTCAAGGTACTCTATGATAAATACAATCTCAAGGGCGACCTGGAGGTGCTGCATATCACCGAGCTAATGGCCCGCCTCATCAAAGAAGGCAAGCTCAAGCTGAACAAGAAAGTGAATTTGAATGTCACGTACCATGACCCGTGCTATCTCGGCCGGCTGGGTGAGCCGTGGATACACTGGGAAGGGAAAAAGGTTCCTGGGGACAGGTTTGTTTTCGACCCGCCCAAGACATACCGGCGGGGCACACACGGTGTATATGAACCTCCGAGAGATGTACTCAAGAGCATTCCCGGCGTAAAACTCGCGGAAATGACCCGGATTAAGGAATACTCCTGGTGCTGTGGGGCCGGTGGCGGTGTCAATGAGTCAAATCCAGAGTTCGCCGAGTGGACTGCCCAGAAGAGAATAGAGGAAGCCGTGTCCACCGGTGCCGAGGCGATTGTTAGCGCCTGTCCCTGGTGCGAGAAGACCTTTAACGAAGCCATCAAGGAAAGTGAAAGCAGCCTGAAGGTGCACGATATCGTTGAACTCGTGGAGAAGGCAATCTAAGAAAGGGGGGTTAATGAATCATGGCTTTAAGCAAAGAGGTATATAAGGAATTTGAAGATGTGGTGGGAGAGGAAAATATCTGTGATGACCCGGCAATAATGCCCTCGTATTACTCGACCGAGTTCGCCGCTGTAATTCTTCCCAAGGACACCGCGGAAGTCCAAGCGATAGTTAAACTATGTAACAAACACAAGTTACAGTTCAGACCCATATGTACCGGCTGGACGGGGGTTTTCCCCAAAGGAATTATCTTGTTAGACCTGAGAAGAATGAACCACATCATTGAAATCAACGAGAAAAACATGTATGCCGTGGTTGAGCCGTATGTCATCTCGGCAGAGCTACAGGCGGAGCTAATGAAAAGGGGCTTGAATTTTTGCATCAAGGGGGCCGGGACTAACTGCTCGGCGCTCCTCAGGGGTCACGGACATATGGACCAGACCACAAGTGGTGATGACCGGAACCATCTGGCTATAGAATGGGTAACTCCCGAAGGGGACATCGTCAAGTCAGGTTCGTTGGGGTCTTCGGATGAGTGGTATTGTGGTGACGGGCCGGGTCCGTCTATAAGGAGCATACTTACCAGTGCTGTGCCGCCGGGCGTAACACCGGGTGTATTTACGAAGGCCGCAATGAAGCTTTATCACTGGCCGGGGCCCGCAAGATTTCCAATAGTAGGGAAATCACCAAAGTACACCCTGAGCGAGATACCGCCGAACATGATGGCGCGATATTTCAGCTTCCCATCAGTTGAGAAAATGTGGCAGGCGGAGCTCAAGATTGGCGAAAGCGAAATAGCGTATGAGCTAATGGGCTTTAACGCGGCAATGGTAGCTTGCAATATAACGACATGTAACGAAGAAGAGGAGGAAGTCTTCGGAAGGATAAGCAAGGAAGTGCAGGGGCCTGGCTTCTTTATAATAATAGCCGGCAACTCTCCGGAAGACTTTGAATTTAAGAAAAAGGTATTACAGAAGATTATCAGTGACGCTGACGGGAGGTCTTTGAAGTCAGTTGAAAACCCCGAGACCGAAGGAATCCTGTTGTGCCAGTGCATAAGAATCTCGGCCTCTATCAGAGAGACATTCCGCGCTGGAGGAGCCTTCAATTCAATTCCTGTTATGGGCCAGAGAGACCTGACCATCAAATGGGCGATAGGAGCCGGCAAAGCGAAGGAGCCTTTGATTAAAAAGGGCTTTATAGTGGACGACGGCGGGGCCTTTTTTGGATGGGGAGTTGAACAGGGGCATCTTGGCAAAACGGAAATATTCTGCAAGTTCGACCCTCTCAACGCTGAAGCAAAGGCGGCCGTAGAAGGATGGCAAAAAGAGCAAAGTAAGAGGGCTCTTAAGGAACGCTACTTCGCAAATACGTTGGCCTCAGATGATGAGGTCGAACATGAGATCGGACCGAGTTTATCCAATTACCATTTATGGTGGAGGAAGCTCAGGGCAGCAATTGATCCGAATGGCGTAACACCAGGTGGAGGGGCACTCGTCTAGTTCCGACTTACGGGATTTAGCAATGCGGGAGCCGACACCTCGGGAACGCATACCCTCATCTACAGAAAATAGCCCGAGAAGACCCGGTGACAACATGGGTGAATACCAGCACCTCTAAGCCCCGGATTTCCGTACGGCTCAGGGGTGCTGCTTTTATCATATTACGGGATGCTGTTGACCATTTCATCAGCGTGTTCCGGGGAGTGCTACCAGACCTAAGATAAAAGCCCCATCCCGGACATTATGCCCAGTGTTCCCGCAAAAATAATAATAGCCAGCGTAAGTCTTCGGACGAACCGTTGGTTGAGCTTACGAAAGGCGACCATCCCCACCACAGTTCCGGCGAGTAAAGCCGGTGCCAGGGAAGCTGAGAGTATCACCGTCCGTGTTTCCACGATGCCGGCAACCACCAGCGCCATAAAGGAGCAAATAGTCGCAAACGTAAAGAAGGCGGCAAGACTGGACCGATAATAATCCCCGGAACGGTACTGATGGCCATTGGAATAATTCCTTTGAGGTGTATATGTCTAAAACCGAAGGGTAAAATGACGAAGTTGCTGATGGGCGCGAGCAGCAGGTTAACGACCACCGTAGATTTGGCGTTCATTAGAAGGAGTAATATCGGAGCCAGAACCAGAGCTAACCCGAATCCTGGCACGCCTCTAACGAAAGCCGCAACTAAGACAGCGCCGAATGCCAGAATCCAGGAAACACTGAATATATCCAGACTTTGCATAAGGTTCGGCCACGGGCGGTACCGGGAATAACCATATAGCCGTATGAAAGTGTAACCTAAAGGCTTAAAGATTAAAATGCCGTGGTTCCATCCTGCTACCTTCAAGGAAGAGTCCGGCTGGAAACAAAAACTCAAGCCCGGCCAGCGAAGAATTTCCGGGTTCCCGCGTACTTTCCTAAAAACTTCCATCACTCCCTAGCTTCGTGGGTTATTTCTGAATGTTCTTTCTTTTTCACGTAATACATGCCTTCGTTCTTCTGGAGAAATGGTATATTTGCGCATCAGGCAAGTAAGAGGAAAGCGTCTTTGGAAGAAAAATCATGGAGGTAAGAGGAGACGCTGGCCGGCGAAGTTCTATCCCACAATTGGTCGAAGCCAAAAAACCGTATAACTATAATCTTCCCTTGATGAGGTTCAAGTATCAGTCCCGTGATGATTAATAACAGCCGTTACTCTTTTGGAGACGTTTTAGCTCTAATAAAATCTACAAATTCATTTAATAACCGGGACCTTTCCTTACCCTTTTTTATTAAAAAATAAAAGCCCCTTTTTAATTTGATATCTTTAACCTTAACAATTTTTATCAGGCCTAAGGCTTCGCTTTTTTTGGCTACCACGTAAGGTAAAAAGGCAATGCCAGTTCTTGACTCTACCAGTGAAATTATCCCCGCCATAGTACCCGTGACAAACTTTTGCTTAAACTGGTCTAAATCCAGGCCAGCCTCAATGAGCAATTTGGTATCTCCCACTTTTACCCCAGCCGGCTCTCTCAGGATAATGGATTCCCCGCTCAGCTCATATAAAGAAATCTCTTTCTGGTCTGATAGCGGATGCCCGGGATACACAATCAATACGATGTCATACTCAGCTACCCGGAAGAATTCCAGTTCCGGTGATTCTACTATGGTACTGCAGAATCCGATATCGTAAATGCCATTTTGTACATTTTCAATAACTTTTAAGGAGTCCGCAATTTCCAGATTTACACCGGTCAAGGCGCGGCTTTCGTTGAATTCACTCAGGATACCGGGGAGAATGTACTCTCCGCATACCGGGCTGGTGATCATATTAAGTTCGTCCAGAGTTTTATCCCGTGTGCGTTCAATATCTTGTAACATGTAAGAGTACTCGTGATGCACGTATTCTGAAAAGTGGTATAACATCCTCCCGGCGTAAGTCATGGTTATCCCGCTTCTGCCGCGCTCGATTAACCGAATACCTAACTCCTGCTCCAGTTTCTTTATCTGGGCCGAAATAGCCGGTTGAGTTATAAACAGCTTCTTTGCCGCCTTGGAGAAACTCCCTATCCTGACTACGGTGAGGTATGTGTTCAGATATTCAAGGTTCATGACTTTTCACCTATAAATTTATTTGATACAAATTGAAATATATAAATATTACATACTTGACAAGAATAAATCAAAAAATATTAAATATCATTACTAATAAAGATATCATTTCTGACACATCGTTTAATCAGGGGAGGAAAATCTTGTTATTGCCGCAGGGGAATTCAACAACCGGCGATAAGCCTTGCTTGGCCTATAGCTCAGTTCAACCAGCCGGTAAGGTTTAATAAAGTAGTATTATAAAATTACCAATAAAATCAATTATCAAATTATTTTATTGTTTAATCGAATATAGCCCCCGCCACGACCAAGTTCTATTGCTGGAAAAACGACGCAAGGCTTACAAAAATATATCCGAGGAGGTAAAACAGTGAAACATCGATTGACAATGATATTCGGTGCGGTAGCTATGGTTATTCTGGTGCTCTCGATAATATCCTGTGGTCAAGCGGCACCGGCACCGGCACCCGCACCAACCCCGGCACCGGCACCCACACCGGCACCAGCACCCGCACCAACACCGGCACCGGCACCCGCTCCGGCACCAGCACCCGCACCAATGAAAACGATAAGCCTCAAGTTTGCCGCCTACCACCCGCCCACCACGGACGAAGCCAGGCTCGGCCAGGAGTTTATTGACCTGATTCAAGAACGCACCAGCGGCGCGGTGAAAATCCAGTACTTCACGGGTGGCGCTTTGCTCAAGGCGGGGGAAATGTATGACGGCGTCCAGAACGGAATCGCCGATATCGGGGAAGGGGCTTTATCCTACAACCCGGGCAAATTCCCCGAAATGGATTTATCGACAACCCCGCTCGGGGTACCCAGTCCCTGGTCAATCACGCACACCGTCAACGAAATGTACAAGAAATATATGCCTGCGGAGTACAAGAGTACCCACGTGCTGTGGATGTGGGGCAACGGACCGGCCGTGCTCATGACCTCGAAGAAACAGGTGACTAACCTTGATGAGCTCAAGAGTCTGAAAATAAGGGCCCAGGCCCTGACCGGAGAAATAGTCAAAGCGCTGGGGGCTGCCGCGACATCTTATGCCATGCCCGAAATGTACGACGGCCTTTCCAAAGGAGTCGTGGACGGAGTCCTGGTTGACCCTTCGGTGCTGATAAGTTTCAAGCTGGGAGACGTTGTTAAATATGTTACGGACGTCTCCAAGGCAATCGGTAACTCCTACACCTTCTATATCACCATGAACAACGACTCCTGGAATAAGCTGCCCAATAATATCAAGGATATTTTTACCCAGACCGCCGACGAACTTATCGAGAAATCAGCTGCGGCAATCAATCGGCAAGACATTGCCGGTATAGATTACTTCAAGGCGGCCGGTGGTACCATTGTCCCCCTGTCCGGCGCTGAAGTGGCGCGATGGCAGGCAGCCGTGTCAGCCGTAACCGATGAGTACATCGCTTCGGTAACCAAAACAACTGGCATTTCGGCAGACGTCCAAAAGGAGCACTTTAAATTTATGCAGGACAGGATTGCTTACTGGGAAGGAGAGCAGGTCAAGCGAGGTATTCCGTTCCCGTTAAAGTAGTCACTGGATAAAGCTAAAGAATATGGACCTGGTGAACGCCGGTTGGAAGCAGATACGAAAACTTCCGTACCGGCGTTTACCGGGCCGGGTGCTTAAACTGGCCTATCGGGAAATATTTTGCCGGCAAGTGTGGTCGCAGCTAACTGAAAAATTTTATGCCGCGTAAACACCCGCTATCCGTGATACGGCCGGTGTCTTAAGTGAAACACCGGTTCTTCTCCAAGTCTTGATATGAGTAGTTGCCGCCAGGTCAGAACGCAACGCCGCGTGAACGGGATAAAATGGAGGAAAAGTCGGTTATGGCCGATATGAGCGAACAGCCGAAGCCTGAACCGGCACCGGAGAGTCCTTCCGGGACCGGCATCGGCATATGGGGCCGATTCGGGAGTATTATACGGAAAATTAGCCATTGGTTTTCGTTTATCGGCATTTTCGGTATCGTTATGCTTGTCACCATCACCGCCGCGGATGTTATCGGGAGTAAAGGGTTCAGCCGACCTTTCCCGGGCTTTACCGGAGTTACCGAGCTCGCCCAGCTGATCGCGATGAGCTTCGGTATGGCCGTGGCCTATCTGGGTGGCCACCACATCAAGGTTGAAATACTGATGCACCGGCTGCCGACAAAACCGCAAGCTGTCATCGGCAGCCTCGTCAACCTTCTGGGTTTCGTAATCTTTGCCCTGATGATCTGGCAACTGTTTATCCTGGGCAGGTCTTTTCAGGTCTCACGGGAGGTAGTGGACCAGATATGGTTCCCGCTGTACCCCTTCCCCTACGCCGTAGCCGTGGCCCTCGTGCCCGTCTGCCTGGCATTGCTGCTTGATTTGGGAAATTCCTTAAGCAGGGTGGTGAGAAGATGAGCCCGCCAGTGATAGGAGCTATCGGTGTTGTCATACTTTTACTGTTTTTCGTCCTGGAGATGCCCATCGCCATCTCGATGGCCGTGGTAGGATTCATCGGGTTTTCCCTTTTAACATCATTTAACGCGGGACTTAGCGTTCTGGCCCGCGACGTATACACGCAGTTCTCCGCCTATACATTAACGGCCATTACCACCTTTATCACGATGGGCTGCTACGCTTACGCCACCGGCATTACCGGCCGGCTATACGACGCAAGCTACAAGTGGGTAGGCCAGTACCGCGGCGGTCTGGCAATGGCTTCGGTATTTGCCTGCTCGGGCTTCGCGGCCATATCAGGGTCGACGGTGGCTACCGCGGCCACCATCGGCAAGGTGGCCATCCCCGAGATGAAGAGCCGCGGGTATGACAACGAGCTGGCCGCGGGCTGCATCGCCGCCGGCGGTACCCTGGGCATCCTTATCCCGCCCAGCAACATGATGATTGTCTACGGGATTATAACCCAGCAGTCCATCGGCAAGCTTTTTATCGCCGGGTTCCTCCCGGGTGTCCTTCTCACGGGACTTTTTGCCCTGGTAGTCTACATTACCTGCCGCCTGAGGCCTCAAGCCGGACCGTCCGGGCCGAGCACCTCCTGGGGGGTTAAATTCAAGTCCCTGCTGGGACTTGTCGAGGTGGTGGTCCTCTTCGGCCTGGTTATCGGCGGACTGTTCGCCGGCTTCTTCACTCCTACCCAGGCCGGCGGCATCGGGGCGGCCGGTTCCCTGCTCATCGGGCTGGCCCGGAGAGAACTTACGTGGAATAAGTTCATAAATGCCACCAAAGAAGGCCTGGTGACATCATGCATGATACTGTTTATTATCGCCGGGGCTACCATCTTCGGTCATTTTGTCGCGGTTACCACCATACCCATGGCGTTCGCCAACTGGATCAGCGAGATCGGCTGGTCTCCTCTGGCGACGATGATAATGATAGCCGTTATTTATCTCGTCGGCGGCTGTTTTATAGACATGCTACCGTTAGTCCTGCTTACTCTGCCCATCTTCTACCCCGTCGTCCTCTCCATCGGCTATGACCCCATATGGTTCGCCGTCATTATCGTATTCGTAACCGGGGCCGGGGTAATTACGCCGCCGGTCGGCGTGAATGCTTACGTCGTGCACGGCCTCATGAGGGAGATATCCCTCCGCCAAGTCTTCAGCGGAGTCTACCCTTTCCTGGCCGCCATGGTCGTTGCCATTATTATCATGTTCCTCGTCCCCCAGTTAGCCACTTATTTGCCGTCCTTTACCACTTACTGATAAACCGGTGTTTAATCCGGCTACGCTTTTTGGGATTTGTAAGAAAAGGCCAGGCTGAAGGAGTTCCGATTGAATGGCTGATATACGCTTGAGCTTCGCGATG
>MEWP01000024.1:20793-25915 GCA_001775395.1 candidate division Zixibacteria bacterium RBG_16_53_22
GAGCTTCGCGATGACTCCCTATGATAGAGTGTTACCACTCATTAATGGAGAGGTTAAGCCCGATGGCATTACCCTGGACTACCTGGGAATGCCGGGCGATATCCCCCGGGTCTTCTACGAACAGATCAAGTTCCGCCGGTATGATGTTTCTGAGATGTCCATATCCTCTTATCTGCGCCTGCGGCCAATCGGCTGGCCGTACCGCATGTTGCCGGTATTTCATAACCGCAGCTTTTCTTATACCGGTATCCTTTTCCGCAGCAGCTCCGGGGTGAGACGGGACCATCCGGAGGACCTCAAAGGCAAACGCTTTGGCATCGGAGATTACCAGCAGACCGTCGGCTTGTGGACCCGGGGAATCCTGCAGATGGAGTTTGGCGTCAGGCCGGAGGACATGGTCTGGTATCAGGAGCGTGGTGAACACTTTAGCCATACCGGCGCTGCCGCTGAGGCGGGTCTTAAATTTCCCTCAACGGTAACACTGCATTATGCCAAAACGGACCTGGGAACGATGCTCATTAACGGTGAGATTGATGCCTCGGCGCCCATCGCTCTGGGGGCGGCAGCCGGCTCAGGTATTGACCGGAGCCATGTTGATATATCCGGAAATCCTGATATCGTCTCTTTATTCTCCGACCCGCAACAGGAGTCCATTCGTTTTTTCAAGAAGACGGCCGTCTATCCACCCCATCATGCCACCGTGGTCCGTGAAAGCGTTCTGGAGGAACATCCCTGGGTGGCTATCAGCTTGATGGAGGCCTTCGAAGAGTCCAAGAGGCTCGCCATTGAACGACTGCACCGGCTTCCGCCGACACTCATGGTTTTTGGCGAGAAATACCTCAAGGAAATTGAGGGGGTCTTCGGCCCTGACCCGTATCCGTACGGAATCAAGGTCAATGCCAGAGTGTTTGACATGGCCCAAACCTTTTCCGTGCAGCAGGGTTTAACGGAAGGCAAACAGCCCCTGGACGAGATATTCCCCCGAGAAATTATCTATAGGGAGGAGAGGACACCTTAAGTCCCGTAGATATAAGCATGGCCCGGGAAAGCACCAACAGTAACGCATATAAATATTATTGATTTTGGAAGGAATTAAAACGTCTTTGATGTCTATGATTCCCCGAGCGGCCGCTATCTCTATAAACGACCTGTTAGAGCATGCCGCCAAAATCAGGCCGGGCCAGGATGTGGTTTTAATAGCCCACACGGACGGTCTTTACGGTGGGGATAACCTCGTCGACCGGGAAGCTATATCGTGGATTCAATCAGCTATCCAGTTTCGAGGAGCCAATGCCTCGGTGCTCTGGATAGATGAACCGGCTAAACCTCACGCCTGGAGGTTCCCTCCCGTTGTGAAAGCCGCCATGAAAGCTGCGGACATCTCCATCTTGCATTCCTTCGATATCACCTTCGAGGAAATCGTCGAGTTGAAACAATTTGTCTTTAATGACAAAATACGGCTCATCCGAAACTTCGCTACCACGGCGCCACTTCTCTGCACACCCTGGGCCCAAACCCCCCATGAGCTGGTCAGTGCCATTCGCTACCAGGCAGCCCTTGACATTGTTGATGGGGCCAGCTGGCAATTGACAGACCCTAACGGGACCTATCTGGAAGGCAAAATACAGCCAGCGCTAAATGAGAATCACCCCTGGTTTCCCAGGTATGCCATCACCCGTGAAGAAGGCCAGGGCTACATACCGTGGCCAGAGTGGGTAGTCACACCGGTAAGACTTGAAGAAACCAACGGCGTTTTTGTTTTCGACCGCATGCTGAGCTGGTGGACCCGATACATCGGAATATCGCCTTGCTTCAGCGCTCCCATCAGGTTGGATATTACCGATGGCAAAATCACCAGGATTGAAGGCGGATTTGAGGCAGAAGCGTTAAAAGGGTTCCTGTCTGCCATGCGGGCGCGCCTGGGGGAGGGGGTATATGATTTCAACTGTTTGCATTTCGGGGTTCACCCGCAGGCCTCGGTGCCCCCGTATGTATGTCCCCCTGTTCTTTATCGCCGCCTGATAGAGCACTCTCACAGCTCTAACCTGCATGCCCATATCGGCGCTCCTTCACCCACGGCAGCTTATCCTTACTGGATGCATTGCACCGGAGATATCCGTCAGCCTACGTTCAAGGTGGGAGACACTTTAATCCTTGACAACGGCCACCTGACCGTTCTCGATAGTCCGGTGGTCAAAACGATTTCAGAGAAATATCCGGGGCGTCCGGGACTGGAACTGGCGCCTCAATATTTTTAATCCGGACCGAAGCCGGACAATTCAGCACGTGGCCAGCTCGGGGAGTGAGGCAAGGCGCCTTGACCCACTCCCCATCGTTTACCCGCTACTTTTTCACTGGAACGCAGCCGCAACCGCACTCCGGTTTAGGGGTTGCGGCCTTGGGCTCTTTCCTGGACTTGTCCACCATACTAGTTTCCTCCTTCCTCTTGTGCTGTCCTTTCCCGGGCCCTGGGAAAGGCTTACCCTGATATTGTCAGATGCAAGCAAATAAATCTTAAACCTTCTCCCCGAGACATTGGCACGAAGCATCACCCTGCGTCCCGCGCTCATGGCCGGTCCCGGAAACCGACCGGCCGGACAGGTCCTGGTGATATTGCCGCAGGTCATCCCTGAACTTGATAAGGTCATCAATCTTCCGGTCGATTTCGCCGAGCTTGGCTTCCACCAGCCGGAGCAGGCGAGCTTCCGTAACCCCGCAACGCCCGTTAACGGCGTATTCAACTATCTCTTTTATTTCTGCCAGAGATAAGCCAAGAACCTTTGCCCTCTTGACCAGCCTCAGGCGCTCTACCTCGTACGCAGAATATAACCTGTAGCCGGACTCGCTTCTTCGCGGTTCCGGCAGTAATCCCACCTCTTCGTAGTACCTGATGGTCTTGGGATTAAGCTGAAGCTCAAGTGCCAGCTCCCCGATGGTCATGCCTGCTTTCATGTCTTGCCTTCCTCTCTGCTACCTTTTCTATAGCTACGATACACCTTCCAGCTACTGGAATGTCAATATCTTTTTCGCTCAACTTCCTGAATTTTTTTTAAAGGTATTGACAAATCCAGGGAGACTTTAGTATTATAGTTGTATAGTATTATAGAAATATCTATATTTCCTGTTTTTTGATGTGAGGTAAAAATGGAAGACCAGATTTATTGCTACCATGCCGAGATGTGTAAGGTTTTTTCCCATCCTAAGCGACTGGAGCTGATAAATATACTGCGGGATAAAGAGTTGAGTGTGGGTGAACTATCGCAGAGGCTGGGGGTGGCCATCGGCAACCTGTCCCAGCACCTGGCCATGATGAGGCAGCGTCACATTCTGGCCTCCAGGAAAGAGGGGAACGTGGTCTATTACCGGATTGCCAACCCCCGTCTTCTCGAGGCCTTTGACCTGCTGCGGGAAATAATGTTCGAACAAATCAGGCAGGATGCCGCCCTTATCCAGGGCAGAACCAATTAAATCGAGGAGGTATGACTACGGTGATTAGGAACAAAGTCAACGTGTCCGCGCTGGAGCGGGTCGCTAAAGACGCCGGGACCGATGCTTCTAAAGTGAAAAGAATCCAGAAGATTGAAGGGGAATGGCTCCTTGCGGCCGGCGGTCCGCAGTTCCGGGCTGAGGTAAGCTTTGAAAGTGGCGAGGTAGTCTTCGAGTCGGACCAGCCCAGGAACCTGGGCGGTGGCGGCACCCGGCCCGGCCCGCTGCACTACTGCTTCTTCGGTCTCGTCTCCTGCTACACGGCTACCTTTGCCGCCATGGCGGCTATGGAGGGAATCGAGCTGAAAATGCTTACCGCCCGGCTGGAGGGTAATCTGGACTTCTCCCGCGTCTTCGGCTTGTCCAGGAAACCGATTATGGAAGAAATACGTATAACCTTGCAGGTCAAAAGCGATGCCTCCAGGGAAAAGCTGGAGGAACTGGAAAAACTCGCCTCGGAGAGATGCCCGGCCGTCTTCGCCCTTACGGAAAAGGTAAGTCTTAATACCGCTCTGGAGGTTAAATAATGAGGCTGGGCATCATCATCAACGTTAACGATGCGGAAAAAGCCTGGAATGCCCTGCGGCTGGGTAACACGGCCCTGGACGCGGGACACGAAGTGAGCGTATTCCTTATGGGAAGCGGCGTGGAAATAGAAAATATCAAGAACGAAACTTACGACGTCGGGGGGACTTTATCTACTTTCCTGAGCAATAGCGGCAGGCTGCTCGCCTGCGGCACCTGTCTTAAGGCAAGGCAGCAGGAAAGCGGTGTCTGCCCCATCTCTACCATGTCTGACCTGCTGGAGATGATTGCCGACTCCGATAAGGTGGTCACCTTCGGCTGAGGAAATGGCGGATAATGAAGCAAAGCCCGCTGGCAGGGAGTTTGACAATCCATGCCCAAGAAGATGGCAGTGGTAAATTATCATAAGTGCCGCCCGGAGCAATGTGACAGCGGCGTCTGTGCTGCGGTTTCGGCCTGCCCGCGTAAACTGCTCAAGCAGGAAGCGCCTCATGAGGCGCCGATGCCTAGCCCATACGCCTGTCAGAACTGTGCCAAGTGCGTCCTCGCCTGCCCGCTCAAGGCAATAGAGTTGATGTAAGTTAGTTTTCCAACACGAAACGTAAACACCGGAGAGACCGTGGACAAAAGAGAAATCCTTGAAGTGTTAAATCACGTTTATGACCCCGACTATGTGAACCGCTCCATCCTTGACATGGGACTGGTAACTGAAGAAGATATAACCATCACTGATAACGGGATAGAAGTTGCCTATACACTGACGGCGCCGATGTGCCCGTTCAGTGCGGCCATCGGGCTGATGATTAAGTACGCGCTGGTGAAGCAGCTGGGAGTAGCGGTGAATGTCAGCCTCAAGGCGGGGCATTACCAGGAAGGGGTTGTCACGGAATTGCTGTCAGACCCCGAGCAGTCGGCAGAACTGATGCGCAAGCTCGAGGAATTCGGCATCATGGAGCGGTGCGTGCGTTTGTAAAGGGGGAACGATTATGACTGGCGGCATTTTAAAGGAGCTAAAGTAATGCCAATCCGGGGATGTAAGTGATAGAACTATGGTAAAATGTTTGAGGGGCTGGTGGGCTCTGAGCTTCATATAGAACCGCAAAACCTCACA
>MEWP01000025.1:0-637 GCA_001775395.1 candidate division Zixibacteria bacterium RBG_16_53_22
TTTTCCCCAGGATAATCCAGCCGTTTTCGCCGGGCACTTTGATATCGTTGCGCATCATCTTGGAAAGCATCGGCCGTTTCTCGATCAAATGCTGCCTTATCTCGTCCTTGCGGCGTTCCGTCCTGGTGAGCACGAATTCACCGAAGAACATGACCCCGATCGATATGAAAAAGGCCGCCACCAGTATCGGCGCCGCAATGCGATAGAGGCTGATCCCCGAGGCCTTCATGACATCCAGCTCGTGGTTCTTGGCCAGCGAGCCGATTGAAAAGAGTGTCGAAACAAGCATGGCGACCGGAAAAGCGAGGATGATATAGAATGGCATATAGTTGACATAATAAAGCGCTATGATACCGGGCGGGACATTGAAGCGCTCGATGGTGCGCCAGCCACGCTCGACAAAATCGACCACCAGCACAATCACCGAAAACGAGAGAATGGTCCCAAACAATCCAATCAGGAAACGGCGAAGTATGTATTTATCGAGAGTCCTGATCACGCCGCCCTGCCTCTTTCCGTTGGCCCAATATGTATCAGCGATCGAATCCTGTCGATTATCGAAACCACGCTCGATTGCCTTATAAACATTATTGTCAGAATGATCCCGGCCGATGACAATATGAAATTCGGAAGCCAC